>JBFZAV010000001.1:0-3073 GCA_041308745.1 Candidatus Omnitrophota bacterium
GGCAAAATGTTAAGACAGTTCCGTTACCTTGTTTTTTATTTATCTATCCTGGCGTTCACCCCGGCCGTTTTATTTCAGACAGGGTGCCGGGCGGTATTCGCTCCGCATGACTACCACGCCGAGAACGACCGTTTCAGGGATGAGATCACAGGGTTTATCAGAGATGTGGCGGATCCAACATTTTCGGGCGGAACAGTACAGCGTCGAAACGATCTGGCGCTTGAAGGGGGTTGGATAGTTTCTGTAAAACTTTATTATCAAGGCGGGATCACGGGAAGCGCCGTTGCTGAAGGAAACCTCCTCGGTTCGGCTATCGAAGAAGCAGCGTTGAACGCGCTTAAGGGCAAAAACGGTGAAGCGTTGGAACGGGCGGTGGTCGGTAATTCAAGGTTTTTTGTTTCCGTTACACCCCTCGCAGGGAAGACGTTCTCTTTTATAGAATATAAAGGCCGGGGGCTGGAGCTTGCGGATGATCTTGTGGCCGTCCGTTATCTGGACAAAGCGCTGGTCCTTAAGAAGATCAAGGAGGGCAAGGCGTACCTTCTGAGGGCCATGAACCCTGAAAAGTACGCGTTCCCAAAACTTTACGATGCAAAAAAAGGGATCTTCGAGAAAAAGGTGCGCACGATCTACACGGCGTCGAGCCTGTTCACACTGCTGAAGATCCAAGATGTCGACAATGATCCGGAAATAGAAAAACTTATACCTCGCGTAACAGATTTTATATTGTCGATGCAGGTCCGGGAAGGTAAGAACACGGGCGCTTTTCATTATTCCTATGATATCAAGAAAGATGAAAAGGAGCAGAAGTTCGTTGTGGGAACAGCGTCAAAGACGATCTTTACTCTTCTTGACCTGTATAACCGTACGAATGACGCTGAATACCTGGATTCGGCGCGTCTTGCCGGCGACTGGCTCCTCACAATGCAGAGGCCCGACGGGAGCGTCATACCCCACGCGCGGCTCGTGAACGGCGAATGGGTCTATGGAGAAAAGTTTTCCTGCCTTTATACCGGTCAGGTCCTTTCGGCGTTCTCGCGGCTTTATCGCGCCACATCTGACGTCCGGTATTACGATGCCGCCAGAAAGATCGCTGAGTTTTTTATCATGAAAGCGCGGGAGGACGGTTATTACCTGAAGGACGAGTACCGCGACGCGACAGACGCCGTGCCGACAACATGGGCCGCGATGTCGCTTCTCGATTTTTATAAAGCGAGCCGTGATAAACGCTGTCTCGACGCGGTTTTAAAGTGCCTCGGCAGGATAATAAAAAAACAGATCAAGGACCCGGAAGATACGCTCAATTACGGATGTTTTGACGGGAATTCAGGGACAAGCGGGAACGGCTGGATCAACGAGGTCATGGTGGAGTTTTACAGGTTTGCGAATGATGAAAAGGCGAAAGGCCTCGAAAAATACAAGCTCGCCATTACCAGAGTGATGAGATGGCTCATCCAGAATACATATTCCGAAGAAAACACGTATTTTCTGAAAAAACCCGCCGGGGCGATCGGCGGCCTCATACGTTTTCACGACGTGGACCAGGTCAGGACCGACGCCGTGTGCCACGGCCTTAACGGTTATATTGGCATTCTTGATCAGCTGGGAGAAGGGATGCTTCTTTCGGTACCGGAGGATGAATTGCCGGGGATCGCACACAGGCAATAATTTCCAATACACAAATTCCAAATCACAAACAATACACAATACCAAATACCAAAACTGTTTTTAATGAGGCCATAACTTATGCGACTGTAAGGAGCATAAGTTATCTGGCCGAATTAATCCCGGCGTAATATATAGTTCCCGAAGGGAACTGTAATAAATGTAGCCGGGATGGTATTGTGATTTTGGAATTGTATATTGTTTGTAATTTGTGTATTGTGATTTGTGATTTAACCTGGTCTGAGACATATGCTTGGTGTCGTCCACGCCTTTATTGACTTAGTCACCGGACGGGTATATTATATTATCTAATTATTTTCCTATTAAAGGAGCATTGCATGAAAAAGATCATATTTTTGATAAGCGTGTTTTTGGTATTTTCTTTATATTGTCCTCTTTCCGCGCGGGCTCAGCTTTCCGAAGCTGATAAAGCGAGGATGAGAGCCGAAGCGAGGCAGGAGGCCGGCATAACTGACGCGAGCTACCCGTCATCTAAAGCCACCACCAGATCGCAGACAAGGTCAGCGCCCAGATCCGCTTCTATGGATATGATACTGAACATCCCCGCCGGGACTTTCTGGAAGCTAGTGTTCCTGATGGTCGTTGTCGGCCTTATACCTGCCGGGATAGCGAAGTACAAGGGCCGCAGTTTCATAGCCTGGTGGGTCCTGGGCATCCTATTCTTCATTGCCGCGTTTCCCGCGTCTCTCTTCATGAAAGGGGAAGGGAAAAAGGGCTCCGGTATTTTGCCTGCCAGGGCCAGTGCTCCGAAACAGGAAGAAAGCGCTCATAAACAGGACATGGTGACGAGTGGATATGAAGAAAAAGAGGTTAAGAGCGTATCGCCCGCACTTGAAGCTTATGAAAAAATAGAACGGCTCTCTATCCTAAAGAACAAAGGTATAATAACGCAGGAAGAATTCGAGGCTAAGAAGAAAGAGCTTCTCGATAGGATTTAGGTAAAGGCACAGGCAGGGGTAGAGGGTTAACTGTAATATTTTAAAGGAGTTATGGAAACAGGTTTCTTGAAAAAGGCTATTGTACTGATCATTTTCGTTGGGGTTTTTGTCGCCGCCCTGGTTTTTCTTCTCATCCGCGACGAACGTGTTTCCCGGAGAATGGAGATAGAGAAGGTATTACAGGCAAGGCTACTTGAAGAAGCGGCGAGAGAAAAGGAAAAAGAGGAAGAGGAACTTAATAATATGACCTTGGATGAGGCCCGAAAGAGCCTTCCCAGAGTAGATAAGGTCGATTACGACGTTAAATGAAACGGTAATTTTTATATTGACAAAGAAGTGTTAAAGTGTTAAAATCACAAAAGCTGGAAGGTTGAGATTAAGGAAGTACTATACAATTTTTGGGGTGTAAAATGGGAAGAATCACGAAAACAAGTGTAACCGAGAAAAGA
>JBFZAV010000002.1:0-2995 GCA_041308745.1 Candidatus Omnitrophota bacterium
CACCGCCCAAGAGGTGGAAAGTTGGCATTGCATATGGTTTAGGGTATAAAAGCGTTGATGAAATTTTAGAGCGCGTAATCCCCCGGGCTCCGGAAGACAGAATTAGAAAAGATGCTAATTTGTGGAAATATCTTCAGGAAATGATAGGGTTTTCCGACAAAGATCTTGCAAATTTCTACTCGAGCGATATATGCAAATGCAACGCAAAGTCGCAAAGTAAGGAGGGTTTTAAAACCTGTTGGGAAAAATGCTCCGAAAATTACTTAATAAGAGAAATAAAATTAATAAACCCTATGATAATTATCGCGCAGGGAAGCACGGCGGACCATTTTCTCAGAGACAAGATAGATACCTCAAAAGTTAAGTATCTTTCTGTTAAACATGTTAAATGGGCTAAGCTTTACGGCGGTAAGAGGGGAATAGAATATATAAAAAAACAACAAGAACATAGGGACATAATAAATATTCGAAAAATTATTCAGGAAGGATAAAGACAGATTTGCATTCAACGGGTTTTCTGAATAAGTGAGTCATTGTGCGGGAGGCCGGTTCCGATAAGGAGCAAGAGATGGAGATCAAAGACGAAAAGAAACGGTTGCTGGGCCGTGCGTGGGCCCACGCCCAGCTTGGCATGTACGATGAAGCGGTGGAGGAGTGCAAAAAGCTCGTTGAGCTGGACAGTAGCGACCCGCCTTCGTTCATTGAGCTTGGTTTTTTACAGGAAAGGGGCAAAAAGCTCGAAGAGGCCATCGAATGTTATCATCGCGTCATGAAAAGGTTCCCGGACTGCGCCGCCGCTTATGTCAACCTGGGTTATATCTATCAGACGTCCAAAAAGAGGCCCGATATAGCCATGGTCTGCTATGAGAAGGCCCTTGAGCTGAATCCCAAGGAAACCTGGGCCGTGAACAATATCGGCACCATATTACAGCAGGAAGGAAAGTGGGAAGAGGCCGCCGCCCATTATAGTCGGGCAGCCGATCTGGCCGGGTCCCAAAACCTGGAGAAGAAGCATCTTCGCACCATAATTCATAATCTCGCTTGGGCCTATTACCGGTGCCGGAAATATAAGCAGGCCTGGGATGCCTATCGAGTCCTCGCGATAGAGTATCCCGAAGACGCTTCTATCTGGAGCGATTTCGGCTGTGTCGCCTATAAAATAGGGAAGTACGGCGAGGCCGTGGAGCTTTTCAACGAGGCCCTCAGGCTATTGCCGAACAGCCGCTATTATAAAAGACTATGGAAAGCGGCCAACAAAAAAGCCCAAGGTGCCCAATAGCAACTTAACCTTCTACCGGCCATGGGTTCGGGCTTAAAATAATGTAGCCAATACCGTTTATCAACTTGAACCTACACCCGTCCTTTTTTTAATCCCACACCTGTACCCTTGACCTCAAGCATCCCTGGGATTACCATATAACCATGAACGCCAAAAAACTACTGGCTCTGATCTTAGTCTTTGCTTTGGGCCTCGGCTTTGGCGTCGCCATAACCAACTCCGCCAAGCCTTCCTTGCCGCCGGCCCTCTATAAGTCCGAAGTCTATTTTTCTCCGGAAGGCAATGTAAGGGCTAATATAGTCAAAGCAATAGGCGAAGCCAAAGCCTCTATCGATCTAGCCATATTCGACCTTACCTCTGAAGACATTAAGGCAGCTTTAGAAGGGGCCCAGAAGCGCGGGATTAAAGTAAGGATCATCGCCGACAGCCGGCATGCAAAAGGGCCCCATTCGATGGTTCCGGGGCTGGTAGAGGCCGGTTTAGACCTTAAGCTAGTGAAAATGGGGACGTCGCCCATTTAGTTAAAAAACAAGAAGCCAGGGAAGGACTCGTCAGACGCTGTGCATAAATAACTATGGACATAGGTTTCCACGCTAAATCCGTCTAAAATATAAACATAAGGGCTCTGGATTTAATGCGAAACGATATTTGCCCACAGTGTCTGGCAAAAGGGCTCGCATAAGGGGGATTACCAATGGGGAAACTAAGTAGCCAGCCGGTTATTAAAAGATTGAAGCGGGTTTTTGGTAAAAAATTTGACGTAACGACCGAGTCGAAAAATACGTTCAGGTTTGATAACGCGTACTACCAGCCCGACCTGGTCTTCCGCTGCAAGAAGAGCAAAAAGATAAAAGTATTGATCGAGGTTGAGCAGTGTACGAGAAAACATATAGTTGGAGGAGTGATCTCGGCCGATTATTGCATGGGGAAGCATAAACAAAAACCCGTTATGCTCATCCTGGCGTTGACCGAGCAAGACAGAAAAGATTACGGCAAAAGAGTGAAAATGCTCAAGCATTATATAAAGCACTTGAGGGGGTTGTTTGTCGGGAACGAAAAAGAAGTGGTCAGAAGGCTTAGAAACATCTAAAACATCTGGGAGTCCGAATGATTGGTATAATCGAGAAAAGACTGGCCTGGAAAAGTGTTGAGCTTATCCAAAGCCCTGTCCCAAAGATCAAACTATCGAGAATCGGGATAGTATCGCGCGATTACAATAAGTTAAGGGATTTTAGCCCCTCCCTTGGCACTGTGCTCAAATATCTTGATAATAGGGGATGTGACAGCGTGCTATTCTCTTTATATACGATGTATCACGACAATTTAAAATGTGTCAGTGATTGTTTGAGGGGCCTTAAGTTTACAAAAACCGTATTCATCGAAGAATTTAGATATAAGAATAAAAAGAAAAACAAAATGGATCCGACAAAGTTCGTCGTTCACAATAAAAGATCCGGCAAATGGGAGAAATATGAATTCAAGCAAAGGTTTGGGACGATGAAAGGGACTAAGTCTTTTGTCCTGGAGAAAAGGGACCCATTTGTTGCTGAAATCGGAAAGAAAAGGACATTTGGCAACTGCTCCGTTTTCTTGTGCGGAGAAACGAATATCTTTAAATATTCAAAAATGACGGGACGCATAAAAGATGAATTCAAAATCATCGACAAGATCCACGGCGCTAAAGTAATATTAAATCCAGTTCATGACAGGATGACA
>JBFZAV010000003.1:0-3643 GCA_041308745.1 Candidatus Omnitrophota bacterium
CAATCCTCTCTTTTAACGCTTCATCTTTAATAGGGGAGTATTTATAAAAAAGCGGTATGAGAACAACGGGAAGAATCCTCGCAAGGACCAAAGTAAAAAGTATCCATAGAACGGACGCTATAATCCACCAGGAGTCTAAAAAATTTCTTAATAAAAAATAAAACACGAGAGCGCACCCGGCAAGAAGTATAAATGACAAAACAAACGTTTTTAATTCGTCTTTTACCCACGAAAATAAGGATTGATTCGAAAGGTTAAATTTGTGCTCCACAAAAAAGGAACCATAAATATGAAGAGGAAAACCAAACACATACATTAAGGCAAAAAATAACAATACATACAGAAAACAGGCAACATAAAAATTGGATTGATAATCGGCTAAAAAAGATGAAAGTTTTTTTGAAAGAGCCGCCTGAAATAAAATAAGATAAACAAAGCTCAAAAACAAGTCCGCGGCAAAGAGTTTAGTCTTTACCGCGGAATATTTTTCTTGTCTGGATTTTTCGCTGTCCAAGACGCTCATATTTTCGAATTAACCTTATCTAAAGCCTCGCCTGCGGCCTTTCTCACGTTTGTTGACTCAGCCTCTAGGAGCGGTTCTAAAACTGCTACTTCGTTCTTTCCGCCCATATCGCCTATTACATTTATTGAGGCCAGCTTAACATCCATATGTTCATCGCCGAGCTTACTCTTGGCGACTTCAAGGGCTTTTGGGCTTTTTCTTTCACCAAGCTTCGCTATCGCGCGGCTGGAAACCCTTGGATCATAACTCTCCGAAGCCTGAACCAGAATATCATCAACCCCGGCAACATCTATTTTTCCCACAGCGCTGATGGCCGCGATCCTTATGTTTGTATCGGGATCGTTTATCAGGTAAACCAGGGGCTGTACGCTTTCACTAGTCCCTATCTTGCCAAGAGTGTCAACCAGCTGCATCCTCACACCCGGGTCAAAATCGTTTACAAGCTGGGAGAGTTGGGGCACCGTGTCTTTCGCGTCAATATTGCCAAGCGCCTTTATGGAAAACATCCTTACCCTCGGCTCTATATCATTCAGCGTGGCGACAAAAAGGTCTTTCTCCTCTTTTGGCGACAAATTCGCAAGCGCCATTAAAACCGTGTACCTTACATTCGGATTATAGTCGTTAACGGCTTTTTTCAGGGCCTCAAGAGAACTCGTGGTGCCGAAAACGGAAAGCGCTCTTGCCGCCTCCTGGCGAACCCTCGCGTTCCTGTCGTCCAGCATAACAACTATGTCCTTTTCAATTGAAGAATCTCCGGTTTTAACAAGGATCTGCACCGCGGCTACCCTTACCCTGTCGTCGTTCTTTTACTTTATAATCGGAACTACATATTCAACAACTTCGCTGCCGTAATTCTCTAAATTTCTCTGGGCATCGGCCGCTTTACTTTTGTTAGATAAATCCGAAACCATCCTCTTTATTTTTGAATTGCCCTCGCTTTGCGCATCCATACTAACGGCGGCGCTGGACAAGCCAATCGCCAGAAAAAACACTATAGCTAACACCTTTAATCTAAAAAACATCGCGTACCCCTCCTTGTAAGTTCTTATTTTTTCTTTCTCGCCTTAGCGACTCTTGAAAGTTTCTTATGCATCTTCTCGTTGTCATTATTGATCTTTTCGAGATTCTTTTTGTACTTATCAAACACGGGGTTCGCTATTTCCCCCCTTAAGATCATGCCGGCAACAACTCTGCCCAGTTCATGATAAAGCTTCTCTTTCTGCAAATTGCCCATTTGTATCTCAACGTGAGTCTGGGTTATTCTGTACATCTTACTGATGTCATCCTCGGCTTTCTTTACGGCCTTTAGAATCTGGTCACCAGTTTTCTTCATTGCGGGCTCATATTGCTTCATGAGTTTCTTAAAATCGATCTTGTTAGCCATGTCCTTTCCCCCTTCCTTTGTTATTCGAAATATTCTTCTCTTGAATACCTATACTTGCATATGCCTCTTTTTGAATTTTTTATAAAATTCACCAGATACTTCACTTCATCAGAATACAGCTTTTTGCCGATTTTTTCAAGCGCATCTTCCATCTTGAGGTCGGACATATAAATAAGCTTGTGCGCCTCCATTATCTCGCGTATAACTTCTCTCGGAAGCTTGGCCCGTCTTAAACCCACAAGATTTACGCTTCTCACTGCAGAAGGCCCTCTTACTAGCATAAACGGGGGCACGTCCTTGTTAACGCCCGTAAACCCGCCTATCATCGCTAACTTTCCAACGCGGCAGAACTGGTGAAAAACAACGTTGCCGGAAATAAACACATAGTCTTCAACCTCGACGTGCCCGCCTAAAAGAGCGCTGGGCGCGATTATAGAGTTGTTTCCAACCTTACAATTGTGTCCAAGATGAACCTGCACCATGATAAGGTTGTTGTCCCCAATAATGGTTGAAGACCCTTCTTCGGTTCCTTTATGGATTGTGACATACTCGCGTATAACATTGTTCTTCCCTATCTTTGTAAAGGTTTTTCCGCCCTTGTAATGGTAGTCCTGGGGGTCTCCCCCTATAACCGCCCCCATGTAAACCTTTGTTCCTTCGCCTATCTCGGTGTCTTTACCTATAAAAGCGTTCGCCATAATAACCACATTGGGGTGCAATTTTACATCCTCTTCAATAATTACGTTGGGACCGATTTCACAAGAAGCGTCTATCTCCGCCTCTTTAGAAACAAACGCAGTTTTATGTATTGCCATTTCTCTTACCTTTCTTTTTCGTGTTTCTCTATCTTTTCAACAAGATCGTTGATAACATCCGCTACCGGGCTGAGATCATGATCCTTTCTGATGTTGATCCTTACCGAATAGTCGCCGTCATCTATCCTCTCCAGGTCCTCTTCAAGCCTTTCGAGCGGCCCTACAAATCTGTAAGATAAGATTATAGCCCAAGTAAGCATAATAATAAAGACAATTGGTAGGCCTATCAAAAGAATAAAGTTTATCCGGAAAATAACGGGAAGCAGTGTTTTCGCTATAACATCCGGCAGCGCAATCTGTTCGGCCATAACTGTAAAAATAAAATAATATAGACAGCCGCCCACAAAAACTGTCGGAACGATCATAGATAACACCAGAACAAAAAGGTAATGTGACTGTAATGATTTATTTAGGTACTTGATATTTTCCTCCTTTTTCTTAAAATAGCGAAATTGCATCTTATTTAAAGTCATTTTTATTTTCTTCTTTTTCGTTTTTTTCTTTATTTTCAATATTGGCGGCGCCCAAATAACCCAATTTGAAATCGGCAAAATAAGCTATAGCGTCTGTTCCGGTACTGTCCGAATCCGTCATAAAAGAAACCGCCGCTACATCCTTGCTCAGCTCCATCCCAAAAAATTCTTCAAAATCTTTCTTTATATTCCTCTCTTCATGTTTCCATTCGTTTGATAACCCGGACTCAAGAACACACATCTTCACATTATTGGTATAGGGATTAGACCCGACAGTGCCTGCCGGAATCTTTTCGGCCCAGACATATTGTATAGCTTTTGTTTGAAGAAAAAATCTTGAATAGAAAATCACATAAACCTGCGCGGCAAAATCAAACTCTTTTTTACTTTTAAGGCTTTCCTTTCCTTTATGCGTGGGGAATTTTTCAACCTTCCAATCCCAACTCAC
>JBFZAV010000004.1:0-3386 GCA_041308745.1 Candidatus Omnitrophota bacterium
ATAAATCCTTACAAAGCTGTAAGTCGAAACCGCTATGAAGGAAGAAAAAAGCGAAACTTCCGGGGATGTAAAATTTATCCATAACCCTTTAAAAAAAGATACTAGACACGCTCCGAAAAAACCCGCTCCAAGAGCCAGCACTATTATGGTCTCCTCGAGCGGTTTTTTGCCGTTAATAATAACAGCCGGCACAAACGCGAAAACATAAATAAGAAGAGTTGTTACCCAAACGGGGAAAGTTTTCAAAAACTGTTCATTCAAAATATTGCTTATTGTATTAGCGACAAGACCGATGCTTGGATATGCCGGTTCAAGCGGCACGGGCTTAATATCGTAAAGCCCAATTGCTGTAACAGCTATAAGACATGTGCTGTCTTTAATGGGGCTTAAGTCTATTTTGGGAGGCTCGCCTTTAAGAGTATCGTTGTACGCTTCTAAAATATCCAGGAAAGAATAATGTTTAAATGTGTCTTTCCATCTTCCCGTCCAGTTAACCAGCATTTCATTATCATTCGCAAGCGGCACTATTATGTTTTTTTCGGGATTTGAAATTTTTATGCTTCTTTGGCCGACCTCTTCGAGTGTCATGCCAAGATTATCCATGGCAAGCTTTAAGGAAATATGATTATATACATTTCCTTCCTTATCCTTAAAGAAAAGAGGAACCTTTCTTAATGCCCCATCCTTATCGGGGTACACATTAATGGCTCCTATGCCTTTAGCGCTTCGTTCAAGTTTTTCTATCGGAAAAAATGCTTTTTCCCTATCTATAAAACCTTCCTGAAAAGTAAAAGGCAGATAAATATTTCCCGCCTTTTTTATGGATGCCGCTAAAATCAAATCCTGCTCTTCATTTTGCGAGGGTTCCGAAAAAATAACATCTATGTATATGTTTTTGGCCCCGAAAGCATTCAATGCCTCGATTATGCCGGAGTGCCACTCTCTATCCCATGGCCACCTGCCGATACGGTTTATGTTATTATCATCGATTTCAATTAAAACGATTTTTCCATCGTGTTCGATCGGGCCCCTAAGAAAGAATAGAACATCTGTTCCGATATATTCCAGGCGTTTCAAAAAACCTCTTTCGGAAGATATCAGAATGAGAGTGGCAATAAGTAGCGATATTACAACATTTATCAGAGTGGTTTTATTAAACTTCAAATTAGTTATTCTACGGCTTCTACTTGAACGCTGAATTTTGTCCCGCGCACACCTACAACCGATGTGGGCGTTTTAACTTCGAACTTTGAATTTTCTTCTTTAAGCTTATCTACCTTAATAAAGATTTTTCCGACAGCAAGATCAAGAAGCGTTGTTTCCTTGCCGGTTGCGCTGTCTTTAGCTAACTCCAAAATAAGAACCTGCGAATTTTCCTGAACATCAACCTTCGCCTTTCCTTCACCGCTTTCTATTTCGACTGTTGCAAGAGACGCATCTTTCGTAATAACAATATCCGCCTCGCCGAGGGCCATGCCTTTAGAGGCCGGAATGAGTTCATCTTTATCCGGAGTTTTAACTAAAACCGTTCCGGTAATCTCAACAAGTGCGGCTTTTCTCATAATTTCTTCCGCATCCAGAAAAATAGCTGCCGCAAGAACAAGCAGGATCGGTAATACATATAATAATTTTTTCATTCGAATCACCTCTTTCAGATAATATACAGTTCGCGCCTATTAAAGTCAAACGTCTATAAGCATTGGCGGGGCCTGTCACGGTAAAGCGTTCGCGCATCCCCATCCGATCCGGTGTGGATCCTCCCACTCACGCCTTACCGTGCCACCCGCCCTAATCCTTAATTCTTAATCCTTTACTTTATCGATCCTTCCAGAAGCAGTTTATGCTTTGTTTCTTCCGTTATAATTTTTTTAAGTTCTTTTTTAACATTTTCCTCTTTTTCATTTCCAAGACAGGCTGTATAAAAATTAATGGATTTATTTTCAACATTGATCGCCAGATTTAACAATTCTTTTTCATCTTTTATTTTATTAGCTTTTTCCACAACCTCGGAATACGAGGGAAATATTTTAACGTCCAGTAAACTTATAATTTGATCCAGCTTGTTTGTTTCACTTGCATTTTTATCTTTTAAAAGCTCATCGAGCCTCTTCCTGAAATATTTATAATGCTCTTCTTCCTGTTTGGAAAGAAAAGTGAACATATCCTGTAGACTTGCATCTTTCACCTTTCTTAAAAAATAGTTATATATGCCGAGACCGTCTTTTTCGACCTTACAGGCAATTTTATATGCTTCAATTTCGTTAAAATCATATAAAAAAATATTTCCGTTCTTTTCTTCCATTCTCATGTTTTACCTCCTATTAGGCTATTGGCGCTACAACATAAACATATTGAAGATCTTCTTTTCCCGTATTTTTTACATTGTGTTTTGTATCGGGCGGAACATACAATAATGAACCTTTGAGGGCCCTTATTGGCTCCCTGTTTTCCGCAAAAAATTGGGCCTCGCCTTTAAGAATCAGGATGGCTTCCTCTTGTCTATCGGTAGAGTGCTCTCCCACTTCTTCGCCGGGCCTTAAAATAACATTGCCTGATTTCATCCCAAAAGTTTCCGGATCTCCTCCAAGAAGCCTCTGATATTTTTCGCCTTGAGTTAACTGAACTATCTTTATGCCTTTCATGCCGCTCCCTTCCATTCTTTACCTCTTTACTTCATTGCTTCTTTACTTCTTGTTTATCATCGCCGCAAGATACCCGGCCCCGAAACCGTTGTCAATATTCACAACTGAAACGCCCGGCGCACAGCTATTAAGCATCGTAAGTAAGGGCGCTATGCCGGAAAAGCTGGCCCCGTAACCAACACTGGTCGGCACGGCTATAACAGGCCTATCAACCACGCCGCCCACGATACTTGCAAGAGCCCCTTCCATGCCGGCAACCACTATAACAACGTTTGCGTTCATTATTTTGTCTTTGTTGGCAAATAACCTGTGTACTCCGGCAACCCCGACATCATAAATTCTGTCAACTTTCGCGCCTACTAGTTCCGCCGTAACCGCGGCTTCTTCGGCAACCGGAATATCGGCCGTACCGGCCGAAACGACGGCTATAGAAGGCCCCGCCTTCTTCAGTTTTTTCCCCGTAAATACAATTCTTGCTTCTTCAAAATATACAGAATCATTTCTTATCTTTTTAATTAAATCGAAAACTTCTTTGCACGCCCTTGTTGCCATCACAATACTCGTCTTATCAATACGCCTATATATGCCTTCTATGTGTTTCATCTTCTTTCCCTGGCAGAAAATAACCTCGGGAAAACCTTTTCTTAAATTGCGGTGTGTGTCTATTTTTGCGAAACCGATATCGTCAAAGGGAAACTTCTTAAACTCTTTTAGGGCCTCATTGATATCTGTCTTTCCGTTTTT
>JBFZAV010000005.1:0-2900 GCA_041308745.1 Candidatus Omnitrophota bacterium
GGAGTAATGTTCTTCTGTCGGGTGACAGCTCGCCCATACATGTTGCTTCCAGTGTGAATACTCCTTTTGTGGCGATATTCGGGCCTACTGACCCAAGAAGGCATTTGCCTCCCGCAAAAAAATATAAACTTATTTACAAAGGCGTAAAATGTTCGCCGTGTTACAGCCCCATATGCTCGAAAAAATTAAAATGTTTAACAGAAATAAAAGCTGATGAAGTTTTTGACGCAATCTGCGAATTTCTTAAGTAGAGAAGTAAAGAGGTAAAGAAGAAAAGAAGGATTAAGGATTAAGATTCGTACTATCGTATAGCGTACTATCGTATATCGACCACGATAGCACGATAGTACGACATACGATAGCACGAAATAAGGATTAAGGAAGACCGTAGACTACGAACTACTTACAACTAACTTGTGGCCTTACGACTTTTATTATGAATATACTACTACTAACTACACACCTGAACATGGGCGGTATAGGCGTATATACGACTAACCTTGCCAAATATCTGGCGAAAAAGGGCGTTAGGGTTTTTGTGGCATCAAGCGGCGGCGAGATGGAGAATTATCTAAAAAATGCCGGTATCGAACATTTTTATGTGGACATAAAAGCAAAATTTGCCTTTGGACCAAAAGTTTGGATGGCCGCGCAAAAAACAGCAAAATTTATTGAAGACAAAAAAATAGATATTGTACATGCTCAGACGCGGGTCGCGCAGGTAGCGGCTTATTTTGCCTCGAGAAAAGAAAAAATACCGTACATATCAACATGCCATGGTTTTTATAACTATAAAAAAATGGGGAGAAGGCTGTTCCCGTGCTGGGGGAACAGAGTTATTGCGATAAGTAAGAGCGTAAAAAATCATCTTGTTGAGGATTTTAAGCTTAAAGAAGAGCAGGTCGCGCTTGTATATAACGGGATAGACTTGTGTAAATATAAAGAAATGAAAGAGAAGGACGGTAAGCTACTCGAAAGATTTAACCTAAAGAATAAGATTGTCATCGGTTCTATAGGCAGGCTCTCTTCGGTTAAAGGTTTTAAGTATTTGGTTGAGGCTTTTAAATTGGTTAAAGACAAGCACAAAGACGCAAAGTTGTTAATTGCCGGAGAAGGCCCGGAAAAAGGAAAGCTTATGCGCCAGATTAAAAAATACGGAATAAGTGAAAGCGTGTCGATTACGCCCGGGCAGGATGAACCGATTGAAAAGTATTATAACTTAATAGACATTTTCTGCATGCCTTCGGTGCACGAAGGATTGGGGCTTTCGCTTATGGAGGCTATGGCCGAAGGGAAAGCTTGTGTGGCGTCAAGAGTAGGGGGCCTGGCGGAGTTAATTGTAAACGGCACGAGCGGCATACTGGTTAAACCATGTAGTTCCGGGGATTTAAGAGACGCTTTATTGAAGCTTGTCGAAGATGAAGCTTTGCGCCGCGCTTTAAGCGCTAACGCAAGAGAAAAAGCTTTTAAGGATTTTTCCATCGAGGACAGTGTGGATAAAACTATTAAAGTCTATCAGGAAGTATTGTGCAGATAAAACCAAGTAGAATATTAGTATTTGAGCTTAACTGGATGGGGGATATACTTTTCTCTTTTCCACTTTTGAGGGCTTTAAGGATTGCTTATCCCGAAAGCTATATATCGTGTGTTGTTGTTCCAAGGTATGTTGATCTACTTATAAACAATCCCTGGATAAATGATGTGCATGTTCTATCGGACGACAATAACATCACGACAATAATTGAAAAGTTGGAGTTTATAAGCATGATAAAGAAAGAGAAATATGACACTTGTTTTCTTCTGAAACCCTCAAGAATAAAGGCTCTTATGGCGATGTTTGCCGGCATAGAAAATCGTATAGGATTTGCGGGTAAAAATTCTCCCCTTACGTGTGAAATCGAAATGCCGCCCGCTAGTATACACAGGGTCGATCAGCTTTTGGCCCTGGCCGCCGCCATGGATATAAGTGAAGCGGATGGAACTTATGAATATTACATACCCGAAGAAGTTGATGAGAAAGCGTTGGAAATAATCCACGGGTTAAACGGCGGGCTTAACCGCATAGTTGCCTTAAACCCGGGCGGTAATTGGGATTTGAAAAGATGGCCGAAGGAAAATTATATTAAATTTACCAAGGGCCTTCTGGATAAATTTAAAGACGTTGAAGTCATCGTGACAGGGGCGAAAAAAGACATTAAGCTCGCAAATGAAATTGTTGATGAGGTGGATGATAAAAGGTGCTATTCAGCGGCCGGAATTACCGGGCCTAATGAGTTAGCCGGTATTTTTAAAAGATGTGAACTTATGATAAGCGCCGATTCGGGCCCCATGCATCTGGCCTCGGCTGTCGGCGTTACAACCATATCTTTATTTGGCCCGACTTCGGCCGATATTACGGGTCCGCGCGGCAAGAAGAACAATATTGTTATTAAAGGAGAAGTCAGCTGTAAAGTGCCTTGCTATGTTAATAAATGTCCGCTTAATTTAGACTGCATGAAATCGATCAAACCGGAAGATGTTTTAAAAGTTGCCGTTAGAGAGTTGTCCAGAGAACAATAGGGCATAAAATGAAAGTAAAAGAACGGAAGAACCAAAAAATACTTTTTATCACGCTTACCAATCTGGGGGATGTTATATTGACAACCCCGGTTCTTGAGAAGCTGTGTTCACGCTTTCCGGACGCGGAATTTGATGTTGTTACAAGCCGCGTGGGGTTCGAGGTTTTTTCCGGCCATCCGAGAGTGGTTAAAATGATTGAGTATAAGAAAGGTTCTTTTGCGGATAGAATTAAATTTTTTCTGGAACTACGTTCAAATAAATACGATTTGGCTATTGGCCTCAGGAATAACATGCTGCCGTGTCTCCTGGGAGCCAGGTGTAGAGCGGGTTTCGTGGGATGT
>JBFZAV010000006.1:0-4175 GCA_041308745.1 Candidatus Omnitrophota bacterium
AAGCTGGGTTTTGTGGTTATAGATGAACAGCATAAGTTCGGCGTCATGCAAAGGGATCTTTCGATGAAAAAAGGTGAAATGCCGGATACCCTTGTAATGACCGCGACTCCCATACCTAGAAGTTTAGCGCTTACAATTTACGGAGACATGGACATATCCCTTCTTAAAGAGAAGCCGAAGGGCCGAGAAGAGGTTTTGACATATTGGGTCGGTGAAGAAAAAAGGGAACAGGTTTATGATTTTTTACGGCGCGAAATAAAAGAGGGCCGCCAGGCGTTTATCGTGTATCCAAGGATAGATAAGGACAATAGTCTGGGGCTACTATCCGTTACAGAGATGTACCAAAAGCTCGGCAAAGAAGTTTTTCCGGATTTAAAACTCGGGGTTCTTCATGGCAGGATGAAGCCTGAAGAAAAAAAGAACGCCATGGAGTTTTTCAGAAACAAAGAATACGATATTCTTGTGTCGACAACTGTTGTTGAGGTTGGCATAGATGTGCCGAATGCGACAGTGATGTTTGTTGAACACGCTGAAAGGTTTGGATTAGCCCAGCTTCATCAGTTGAGGGGCAGAATCGGAAGAGGGAAACATGCATCATACTGCATACTTATGGCGGATGTAAAAACAGACGAGGCCATGGAAAGACTTGATGCAATGGCTGAAACTGATGACGGTTTTAAGCTGGCTGAAAAAGATCTGGATATAAGGGGCCCCGGGGAATTTTTGGGCACAAGGCAGAGCGGACTTCCTGAAATAAGATTCGGAAATATCGTAAAAGATTTCGACATTATGGAAGAGGCAAGGGAAGAAGCGTTCAAGCTGGTTGAAGAAGATCCTAACCTTAAAGATGAACACAACGCCGGAATAAAGCAGAATATCATCGAGAGATTCCGAGGAAAGATAGAGATATAGCCGTCTATCGTATAGCGTATATCGCCGTACAATCGATATACGCTATACGACCTACGATATACGATAATATTTATGAGAATAATTGCCGGAAAATATAAGGGGCGTAAGCTCGAATGGTTAAAATCAGATTCTATCCGTCCCACAAAGGACAGGATAAGGGAGTCTGTTTTTAATATTTTAGGGCAGGATCTAACCGGTCTCGCCGTATTGGATCTATTCGCCGGAAGCGGCGCATACGGTCTCGAGGCTTCTTCCCGCGGCGCGGAAAAGGTTGTGTTTGTCGAGAACAATAAAGAGAGCTGTGATTTTATCAGGAAAAATATCGTCAGCATCAAAGTGGATGGTTTTGCAGGCATAATTAACCAGGATGTGTATAAAACGGTTAAGGATTTAGGCGCCCAAAAAGAGGCGTTCAGCCTGATATTTTGCGACCCTCCATACAAAATGGACCATGCTAAAAAATCCTTGAATATGATATATCAATATGATATATTAATCCACTCTGGCTTGCTTGTTTTGGAGCATCATAAGGAAGAGATCCTTCCTGAGGTCGAAGGAGACCTATACTTAATAAAGAAGAGGATTTACGGATATAACAGCATATCAATATACAAAAGAAAATGACTAGAACGGCGATTTATCCAGGAACTTTTGATCCGATTACCTACGGACACTTAGATATCATAAAAAGAGTAGCCTCTCTTTATGATAAGGTCTATATTGCCGTTGCCCATAGCACGCATAAGGCCCCGCTTTTTTCGGAAGTAGAAAGAGCCGAAATGATTCGTGAGGTTACAAAAGAGTTTTCTAATGTCGAGGTTGATGTTTTTAACGGTCTTGTAGTTGATTATGCCAAGTCTAAAAACTCCCGGATTATGGTCAGGGGCATCAGGATGATATCTGATTTCGAATATGAGTTTCAGATGGCGCTTACTAACAGGAAACTGGACCCCAGCATTGAAACTGTTTTTATGATGCCCAATGAGTCCTATTCCTACATATCAAGCAGGCTTATAAAAGAGATAGCTCTTATGGGAGCGGATGTGTCAAAGTTTGTTCCAAAAAATGTTGAGATAAAGTTAAAAGAAAAGTTGGAGATATGAGCAAGATACTTGAATTAAGAGAAAGAGCAAAACGGGAAAAGAAGACTGTGGTACTGCCTGAGGGCAATGACCCAAGAGTTGTTAAGGCGGCGGCGGTTATAGCAAAAGAAAATATTGCCAATGTTATACTTTTGGGGAAAAAAGAAGATGTAAACAAGCTGGCCGGCGAATGCAATGTGTCTCTTGAAGGGGTAAAGTTGGTTGATCCCGAAAAGGATGAAGAGAGGGCAAAAATTGCCGCGGCGTTTTACGAAAGGCGTAAACATAAAGGCATTACTCCCGAAGAAGCCGAGAAAACAATATTAGAAAATTTTGTTTATTACGGGGCTGTTATGACGGAAATCGGGATAGCGGACGGGTTTGTGGCCGGAGCCAGCAATACAACGTCAACTGTCGTGAGGGCCGCTTTGCAGTGTTTCAGAATTGATAAGGAAATCGGAACCGCTTCAAGTTCGTTTATAATGGAATTAGATAATTGTCCTTTCGGCGAGAAAGGACTTTTTATTTTTGGCGATTGCGGCGTTGTGCCGTATCCGTCTTCAAGGCAGCTTGCGGGAATTGCGATTTCGACAAGCGATCTTTTTAAAAAAATATTCGGTATCGAACCCAGGGTCGCGCTTTTAAGCTATTCTTCTAAAGGCAGCGCCGAAGGCGATTCCATAAATGTTATTCGGGAAGCCCTGGAGAGGGTAAAATCCAAAAGGCCTAATCTTTTGATAGACGGGGAACTTCAGCTTGATTCGGCGGTAGTGCCGGATGTCGCGGAAATTAAGTGCCCCGATAGTCCCATAGAAGGCAAAGCCAATGTTTTAATATTCCCGAATTTGGATGCGGGCAATATTTCGTACAAGTTAACCCAAAGGCTTGCTAACGCAAGAGCGGTTGGACCGATAATGCAGGGATTAAGCAAACCTTGCAGTGATCTTTCAAGGGGATGCAGCTGGGAAGATGTGGTTGATGCCGCGTGCGTAATAGCTGTCCAGGCGCAAACTGTAGATTAAATTTAAAAAGGTTCTAGAATGTATATTTTAGTTATAAATTGCGGTTCTTCTTCGGCAAAATATGATCTGTTTGATATAGGAAAAGAGGCCTCTATCTGTAAAGGCGTAGTAGAGAGAATCGCTGAATCCGGATCAAAAATAAAACATGAAGTTGCCGGCAAAGATAGTTATTCCGCAAAAGTAGAGTGCCCGAATCACCACAGGGCGATAGAGATAATAAGGGATATTTTGGTTGACCCCAAAAAAGGCGTTCTTTCAGATGTCAATGAAGTTAGCGGAGTAGGCCATAGAGTGGTGCACGGCGGTGAAGAATTTAACTCGAGCACTCTTATTGACGATAAGGTTCTCAAAAGCGTAGAAAAATTTTCAGCTCTTGCGCCTCTGCATAATCCGCCTTCGCTTGAGGGAATCCGGGGCTGCATGAAAATATTTAAAAATGTTCCCCAGGTTGCCGTGTTCGATACGGCCTTTCATCATTCCATGCCCGAATATGCTTTTTGTTACGGCATACCTTACAAATATTATGAAAAATATCATGTAAGACGATACGGTTTTCATGGAACGAGCCATAGATATGTATCCGAAAAGGCGGCGTCGGTTTTAAAAAAACCCTTGAAAGAATTAAATCTTATAACGGTTCATCTGGGCAACGGCTGCAGCATAGCGGCGGTTTCGGGAGGAAAGAGCGTTGACACATCAATGGGTTTTACACCGCTGGAAGGCCTTTTGATGGGCACGAGGTCGGGCGACCTTGATCCTGCTGTTGTAACTTTTTTGATGCAGAAAGACGGGTTATCGGTTGAAGAAATAAACGGGATATTAAACAAGAAAAGCGGTCTTTTGGGTGTTTCCGGCATAAGCAATGATATGAGAGACATTTTGGAAGCGGTCAAGGAAGGGAACAAAAGGGCGAAGCTTGCTTATGATATTTTTGTCTACAGGATTAAGAAATACATCGGCGCTTTCGCCGCTGTTTTGGGAAAGGTAGATGCCGTTATTTTTACGGCCGGTATAGGAGAAAATGTTCCAGAGATCAAAGAAACCATAAAAAATGATCTTAAAAAACTTTTTAATTCCGGAACAGAGTTTTTAACGGTAGCTACGAATGAGGAACTTTTGATCGCCAAAGATACTGCGATAATAGTTAGAAAATAAAAAA
>JBFZAV010000007.1:0-4014 GCA_041308745.1 Candidatus Omnitrophota bacterium
GGGGCGTTAAATTCTCTTTTTGTCCTTTTAAAGGGGCTGCCGCATTCCTATAACAGGGATCTTCAGGAAGACAAAAAACATCTTTTTGAGTCGACGGAGCTTGTCATCTCGATGCTTAAGATGATGGCAGGGCTTGTTAAAACGGTTAAGGTTAATGCCGAAAAGGGCGCCGATATGCTTAAGGATGAGTTTATTTATGCGACCGATATTGCCGAATACCTTGTAAAAAAAGGTGTTGCGTTCAAGGACGCGCATACAATTGTCGGAGGCATAGTAAAAAAATGCATAGAAAGCAAAAAAACTATTTCAGAGTTGAACATTAATGAGCTTAAAAATTTCTCTGAAAAAATAGATGAAGATATTTACGGGTATCTCAATCCGGAAGTATCGGTAAAAAATAAGAAAAACACGGGAAGCACTAATCCGGATTGTGTGAAGAAAGAGATAGATAGCTGGAAAAAACGATTGAAATAGGAGTTAAGCATGCACGATTTTCAGTATAAAAACGGGGTGTTACATTGTGAGGATGTTTCCGTCAATGATATAGCCATGGAATATCCTACGCCTTTTTATCTTTACTCTAAAAGAACCCTGATTGACCATTTTAACAAAATTAAAAAAGCTTTTCAAAAAATCGATCCGCTTATATGTTTTTCAATGAAATCGAATTCAAACCTTAGCATTTGCAAGACGCTTGTTGATGAAGGCTCGGGCCTTGATATCGTTTCGGGGGGAGAGCTTTTTAAGGCGCTAAAGATTGGATGCCCTCCGGAAAGAATAGTGTACGCAAGCGTCGGAAAAACAGAAAAGGAAATAGAGCTGGCTATAAAGAATAAAATTCTCTTTTTCAACGTGGAATCGGTGCCCGAACTTATAATGATAGATTCGGTCGCGAAAAAACTTAAACAAAGACCCAAGGTTGCGCTAAGAATAAACCCGGACGTAAAACCCGAAACTCACGATTACATAACAACCGGTACGAAGGAAAAGAAGTTTGGCATAGATTTTAAATTGTCTGAAGAGGTTTTTGATAACGCAAACAAATATTCCAATGTCGATCTTAAAGGCATACACCTGCATATCGGGTCGCAGATAACGGAAGTTAAACCCTTTGTCCAGGCGATTGAAAAGGTGCTTGCGTTCATAGAGAAGAGCAACATCAATATTGAGTATTTGAATATAGGCGGCGGTTTCGGGATAAATTATAAGGAAGAATCCGCAAAAACTGCCGATGAGTTTGCCGAAAATATCGTGCCTCTTCTTGAAAATAAACCTTTTAAATTTATTTTTGAACCCGGAAGGTTTATTGCGGGAAATAGCGGCATATTGGTAATAAAAGTTCTTTACGTTAAAACCGGGGCGACAGGCAAAAAATTTGCGATTGTAGACGCCGGCATGAATGATCTTATAAGACCGAGCCTTTACGGTGCAAACCACAAAGTTCAGCCTGTAATTGCGCGGCAGGCTGAAGTTGAAAAGTACGACATAGTCGGGCCCATATGCGAGAGCGGTGACTATCTGGCTCTTGACAGGGAAATGCAGGAAATAATTCCGGGCGAGCACCTGGCTGTTATGAGCGCAGGGGCGTACGGCTACGTAATGGCTTCCAATTACAACTCAAGGCCCCGTCCCGCCGAGCTTATGGTGGTTGACGGTGAGGTTAAACTTATAAGAAAGGCCGAGACGTATAAGGATCTCATTAAGGGCGAGAAGCTAATTTAATAAAGGATTGAAAAGTGGAACAAAAATACAATGTAACATTTGTTAAAGCGGTAGCCGCCGGAAATGATTTTATCATTATTGATAACAAAGCGGGCGATCTGGACTCAAAAGGTTTTGATTACAGCATGCTCGCCAAGGAGCTTTGCCCGAGAAGAACTGCCATAGGCGCGGACGGAATTTTAGTTCTGGAATCATCAGACAAGGCAGATTTTAAGATGAGGATAATTAATCCGGACGGAGGCGAAGTTACAATGTGCGGCAACGGCGCACGATGCAGCGCTTTTTATGCTTCAAGAAAAGGCTGGGGAAATGAGCTCAGCATGGAAACAGGAGCCGGAATTATAAAGGCCGTGGTTACTGGTAATAATGTTAAACTGAAAATGAGCGATCCTAAAGATATAAAGATGGATATAAAGCTTGGTGTGGGGAAAAGTTTTATGGATGTTCATTTTCTCAATACCGGCGTTCCGCATGTCGTGCATATTGTTGAAGATTTGGACAAGTATCCCGTAAGGGAGAATGGGAAAATGGTGCGCGAACATTCTATGTTTGCGCCTCACGGCACTAACGCCAATTTTGTTGAAGTAAAGGGCAAAAAAAAATATATACGTACCTATGAAAGAGGCGTCGAGGATGAGACATTGGCCTGCGGCACCGGAACAACTGCGGCGGCCGTTGTTTTGGGGTTACTGGGTCTCGCTTCAAGCCCGACAGAAATGATCACTAAAAGCGGTGAAGTTTTAAAAGTGTATTACACAATCAGCGGGAAAAATGTTAAAGATGTGTATCTTGAAGGACCCGCTAAAATTGTGTATGAGGGAAAAGCATAATAAGGAGAAGATTATGTTCAAGGGTTCATTTGTTGCGATAGTTACTCCGATTAAAGACGGAAAGATCGAAGAAAAAAAATTCAGAGAGCTTATACAATTTCATATTGATAGCGGCACAGATGGTATTGTCCCATGCGGCACAACAGGTGAGGCCGCCACAATGACCATGGATGAACACAAGAAGATGATAAAAATAGCCGTTGAGATGTGTAAAGGCCGTATTCCGGTTGTTCCCGGAACAGGGTCAAACAACACTGTCGAGGCGTTGGAACTTACCTCCCACGCAAAGAAGTCAGGTTGTGACGGCGCGTTAATAGTATGTCCTTACTATAACAAGCCCACCCCGGAAGGACAGTACAGGCATTTTGAGAAAATAGCCAAGGAAGTTGATATTCCGATAGTGCTTTATAATGTGCCGGGGAGAACAGGAATTTGTATGCTTCCTAAAACCGTGGCAAGGTTATCAAAAATAGATAACATTGTCGCGATAAAGGAAGCCGCCGGAAGCGTTCAGCAGGTGGTGGATATATTATCTCTATGCGATATCACCGTTTTAAGCGGAGATGACGCCATGACATTTCCTTTTATGGCTGTCGGAGCGCAAGGCGTTATAAGCGTAGTCGCGAATGTGATTCCGGAAAAGATGCATGAACTCGTACAGTCGTTTTTGGACGGAGATATTAAGACAAGCCGTAAAATACATTTTGAAATTCAGGAGATCTGTAACGCGATGTTTATTGAGACGAACCCCATTCCTGTTAAAACAGCGCTGGATTTAATGGGAAAAATGCACGCCGAATGGCGTTTGCCTCTATGCGAAATGCAGCCGGAAAATAAAGAAAAACTTAAGAAAGTGCTTGAGAAGTATAAACTGATTTAATAGCTATAAGCCGTAAGCAGTAAGCTGTAAGCAAAAGGCATATTTACTTATAGCTTACCGCTTATGGCCTACAGCTCTCAAAAAAGGAGTTATAATGGTAAAAATCGGAATCAGCGGTATTGCTGGCAGGATGGGACAGCTTATAGCTTATCTTGCAATGAAAGATAAGGGCGTGGAAATAAAAGCCGTTCTTGAAAGAGAGGACCATGAGCTTGTTGATACCGAAATTTGTATAGGAAAAAAGAATATTCTTGTATCTTCAAACCTTGAAGAGGAATGTAAGTGTATTGATTGCTGGATTGAGTTTACATTTCCGGAGCCTACGCTTAAACATCTTTCCATTTGCGCAAAAAACGGCGTTCCCATGGTTATAGGCACAACCGCTATTGACAAAGAGGGCGAGAAGAAAATACTGGAAGCTTCGAAAAAAATACCGATAGTGTTTTCTCCTAACATGTCTATAGGGATGAATATTCTTTTTAAGCTTGTAAGCGAAGCCGCAAAGGTTCTGGAAAATGATTTTACAATTAAAATTGACGAGACTCATCATGTGCACAAAAAAGATTCACCCAGCGGAACGGC
>JBFZAV010000008.1:0-2860 GCA_041308745.1 Candidatus Omnitrophota bacterium
GAACAGGAAAAAATTGATCTTGTCATCGCAAACGGAGAAAACTCAGCCGGCGGCAGCGGGCTCACCCCCGAAATTACCGACGAACTTATTTCAAGCGGTGTTGACGTTGTAACTTCAGGGGACCATATCTGGAAAAAAAGAGAGATTTATAAATATTTAGATACCTCAAAGCACCTTATCCGTCCGGCAAATTATCCAGAAGGCGCTCCGGGAAAAGGGTCAACCATTGTTGAGATAAAGGGCAAAAAAATAGGCGTCATAAATATTATTGGAAGAGTTTTCATGGACCCCCTGGATTGCCCGTTTCGAGGAGTCAAAAAAGAGCTGGATAAAATCTCAAAAGAAACACGAATAATAATAGTAGATATTCACGCCGAAGCAACAAGCGAAAAAGTTGCAATGGGGTGGTATCTGGACGGCCTGATTACAGCTTGTGTAGGGTCACACACGCATATCCAAACTGCTGATGAGAAAATTTTACCTAAAGGAACAGCATATATTACCGATTGCGGAATGACCGGTCCAATTGATTCTGTCATAGGCAGGAAAAAAGAAGACATCATAAGCCGTTTTTTGACACAGCTTCCCACGAGATTTGAAGTTGCTGAAACGGAAGCCGAAATGCAAGGCGTAATTATAGATGTCGGTGAAGACGGAAAAGCGCTGGCGATCAAAAGGATCCAAAAAAAGAATCAATAAAAGAGCAAAATGAGCGAAGAAAATAGACCCCAAGTATACACAGTAACAGAACTGACCAGAGACATAAGGATGGTTTTTGAAAATACATTCCAAAGTGTTTGGGTAGAGGGCGAGGTTTCAAATTATATTGCTTCTTCAGCGGGACACAGTTATTTCAGCTTAAAAGACGAAAATAGCGTATTAAAATGTGTTTTATTTAAACAGGCGTTCCTAAAAATAAATTTTGATATAAAAAATGGAATGCACATATTGTGCCGGGGCAAAATAAGCGTATACGATAAAAGAGGAGAATATCAGCTTTATGTTGCGCAAGTTGAGCCCAAGGGCAAGGGGGCCTTACAGCTCGCGTTTGAGCAGCTGAAAGAAAAGCTGAACAAAGAAGGGCTTTTTGACGAGGAAAGAAAAAGGCCCTTACCGCGCATCCCGTTAAGGATCGGGGTTGTAACTTCTCCAACAGGAGCTGCGATAAAAGATATATTAAAGGTTGCCAAAAGAAGATACGCAAACATTGAAATAACGCTGCGCGGCGTTCTTGTCCAGGGCGATAAAGCCAAATACGAGATAAAAGATGGAATAGAAGAATTAAACGAGTATAATGAATACATAACTAGCAATAATTTGGATGAGCACCCGATTGATGTAATTATTGTAGGCCGCGGCGGGGGAAGCCTTGAGGACCTGTGGCCTTTCAATGAAGAAATCGTCGCAAGAGCGATTTTTGATTCAAAAATTCCTGTAATCAGCGCCGTAGGCCATGAAATCGACTATACAATATCCGATTTCGTTGCGGACTTAAGAGCCCCCACACCCTCTGCTGCGGCAGAGCTTGTGATTCCGTCAAAAAAAGATCTAAAAGAAAGAATAGAAGAATTAAAATACAGGCTTACTTCTGAAATAAATGAAAAGATAAACATTTTGCAGGAAAGGACAGTGGCTTTAAAAGACAGATATGTCTTAAAGGCCCCGCTAAATTTTGTTCTTCAGTCTGAACAAAGAATAGATGATTTGACAAAAATATTATCAACAAATTTTAACCATAAAATAGAGATAAAAAACAACGAGTTAAAAACAGCAGCCGAGAAACTTGAAATGTTGAGCCCGCTAGGGGTTTTAAAAAGGGGATATAGTATTACTTTTAAAGAAGGAACGCTTGTGAGAGGGAAAAGCGACGTAGTTATTGGAGACTTGATTAACACAAAACTTGCAGTTGGGGGAATTTTAAGCAGGGTCGAAAACATGTCTGACTAATAAAAAAAGGCTTCTCGAAACTTCGCTAGTTCAGTTTCTCGAAGTAGTTTTTTCGTTTAGAAAAAAATAGGAGTATTTTTATGGCAAAAGAGATGTCGTTTGAAAAAGCGCTGGAAAATTTGGAAAAACTGGTTTCTGAGCTGGAAGAAGGGGAGCTTTCCCTCGACGCGTCTTTAAAGAAATATGAAGAGGGAATAAAGTTTGTAAGGGTTTGCCAGGAAAAACTGGAAAAGGCCAGGAAGAAAATAGAGCTTTTAGTGAAAAAAGATGACGGAACGTTTGAGAAAGAAGTTTTTGAGTAAAAAATAGCATAAACACAAAAATGACAGACAATAGTAAGAGATATAAAATATTGGAAAGAATAGACGGCCCCAAAGACCTAAAGAAATTGACGATTGGGGAACTGAAAGAGCTTTGTAATGAGGTCCGGGAAAGAATCATTGATGTAACCAGCAAAAAAGGCGGACATCTTGCGGCAAGCCTTGGCGTGGTTGAGCTTGCGGTAAGTCTGCACTATGCATTCGAAAGTCCTCTGGATAAGATTATCTGGGATGTGGGACACCAAGTATATGCCCATAAAATTTTAACAGGCAGAAACAAGAACTTTGACACCTTAAGGGAAATGGGGGGTTTAAGCGGCTTTCCAAAAAAGGAAGAGTCCGAACACGATCTTTTTACATGCGGGCATAGCGCTACGTCTATTTCAAGCGCGCTTGGCCTTGCAACGGCAAGAGATTTAAATAAGGAAAAGTTTAATGTTATTGCTGTTATTGGGGACGCCTCGCTTTCTACAGGGCTTGCTTTTGAAGGCATGAATAATGCTGGTCATATGAAAAAGAAGTTATTAGTGGTCCTTAATGACAATGAGCATTCCATCTCAAAGTCGGTAGGGGCGTTAAGCAAACATTTAAAT
>JBFZAV010000009.1:0-7930 GCA_041308745.1 Candidatus Omnitrophota bacterium
ATATGGGCACTGTTTTCCAACTTTAACAAATTTGCAATCTTTTTTGCAGGGGCTCATCTTTATTGTAACTTCAGAGTCGGGAATATTTTCTTTTATTTCATTTTCCAATAATGAAACAATCTCATGTCCTCTTTTTAAAGAAATATCCTCGGGAACAATAATTTTACATTCAACAAATTTTTTTCTTCCCGCCGTCCTTGTCCTAATGTCTTTAAACTCACAATAATTTTTAATATAATGGTTCAGCGTTTTTAGTATCTCTAGCTGGCTGTCTTCTTCAACCGACGCATCAAGCAGTTTGAAAAATGCTTCTTTCGCAAGATTAAATGATGGAAAAATTAAATATACACTTACAAGAAGCGCTGTAAGCGGGTCAACATACGGAGAAACGCTTCCAAGTCCCCGCATTTTTAAAATCATTGAAACAATAAATGATACCGCTATTCCTCCGGAAATATACCCTTCCATTCTGTAATGCAGACCCTCGGCGTAAACAGCGGGAGAAGCGCTTCTTTTAGCCATTTTAAGAATGTAATACGCCCCGCCAAAATTAATAACCGCATTTATAAAAGATGTTGCAAAGCCTATCCATGGAAGATGGATTTGTTCGGTGTGCAAGAAATTTGTAATCGCCTGAAATGTCATGGCAAGCGCTATACCAATAAGAACAACACCCTCCATTGCCTCGCACACATGTTCAACTTTACCGTATCCGTAATTGTGAACGAAATCAGCGGGTTTATTGGCAAGCCGAATAGAATAAAAAAGAATGACCGACACCGTAAGGCCTACAAACGTGATGCCAAGATCCATGGCGATCGCAAGAGAATTTACGAGCATGAGCGCCGCTATCTTAATTACAAATAAAACAATGTTGCAAAGAAGGCTTACAAGAACGGCTCTTTTCATAAAAACTTCATGTTCAATTGGCATGATCTTCCTTCTTGTCGGTAAAAAGCGTCAGAACCCCCACAACATCAAGTATCTCTCTTGCCTTGATTGAAATTTCATTTTTATCAATATAAATTTTTTTGCCGGACTTAATGGAGCTATTGTAAGCCACCATAAGAGACCTTATGCCGATACTTGAAATATATTTAACATTTTTCATGTTTAACCTGATTGTTTCAGCCTCTTCGGCAAGAGCCTTATTAAGGCGGGCTTCAACGCTCTGGTATGTATTTTCATCAAGGTTTCCATCGAAAAATAAGGTAATTACGTTGTTTTCAATACGCTCGGTAATATTAACCATGCTTTCCCTCCCACCCTAGGAATTTATATTTCTTTTAAGCTTATTTGCAATATCCATTGACCTTTTGTTGACAAAATCACCGCCGGATATTTTTATTGATTTCGCGTTTACGATGGCGTCAGAAACCATCTTTCTTGCGCTCCTAACGATTCTTGAAAATGACTGCTGGGAGATGCCCATCAGGTCTGCCGCTTTTTTCTGATGGTACTCAAGGTAATCCGCAAGCCTCAACGCTTCGTATTCTTCCAGAGTTATCGCGACCTCGCCCGGAAAATCAGGCCTTCCCGCGGGACTAAAAAAATCGGTTCTCGGGTATTCTCTTACAATCTTCTTTTTTCTGGGCCTTCCGCGCCTTGTATTAGACTTTTCCATATTTTAATAAGCTAGGTTAATTTTGAGTATATCCCCATAAATACGGTATAATTATAGATTAACCATCGGAAATGTCAAGAATTTATGAGGTGTACTAGAGGCTAGACAACCGACCTAATCTTCTCGTTAATAAAGTCGCGCGCGTCACTATCGACCGTAATGAACTCTGCAGCAACTTCGTAACCGCCTACATCTGTGAGTTTTACCGTTCTTAGCACCTTTGCGGTGGCTTTTATGGGTTTGGGATAATTCGGAAAGTTTATATCAATTTCTATAAACGCGCCGGACCTTATATCATCTTTTGAGAAAAACAAAACCCCGCCCGCTGAAATGTTTCTTATAAATGACAGTATCTTATTTTTCTCGACCAATTTGTATTTTATAAGGTGATGAGCGCTTAAACGAATATATTTTCTTCTGTCTTCCTGCATATAATTTAATCCTTTTTTGTGAGTGATTTAAAATAGTGTTTATAATATAACGTATCGCTGCCTAGCGAAGATCTATTTAAAACAGACCCTATAAACGGCACTTTATCGTCTATATTTCCTCTGGCGGCGTCGATAACATCAAATGGAGTTGCGCTCGCCTTGATAACCATTATGAATGCATCGCTTTCTTTCGCCCAATACAAATAATCCGTAAAGGAAAGAATAGAAGGAACATCAATGACTATTTTATCATAAAGTTTCTTTATTTTTGATATTAATTTCGTGAATTTATCAATATTTATGGCATCAACAAGGTTTGACATAAATTTACCGGTCGGCATCACATAAAGATTCGGTACCTTTGTTTCAACTATGGCCTCCTCAATCTGCGCATTTTCCAGCAGTAAATCAGAAAGGCCTTTCATATTTTTCTTTATTCCAAAAACGTCAGAAATACCGCCCATCCGGATATTGGCATCAATTAAAAGCGTTTTGGATCTGCCGTTCGCAAAAGTTACAGCCAGGTTTGAAGCAACAAGGGTTTTCCCCTCTTTCGGAACCGCGCTTGAAACCATAATGGTATTGGCCGGTTTTTCCTCCGGAGAAGCGAAAATAAGTGACACTTTAAGGTTTCTGAAGGCCTCCGCGCCAAAAGAGTTATTATTTTCATATGCAAGAAGACAGCGCTCTTTTTCGCTTTTTTCTGAAATTTTAGGGATGTACCCGAGAAAAGGCGTTTTAACATAAAACTCAACCTCTTCCGCCGTTTTAAGCGTTCTATCCTTGTATTCCAGATAAAAACAAAGCGCTATGCCAAATACCAGCGAACCTGAAAGAATAAATATAACGTTCGGAACGGTCAAAGGAAGATCCGGCCTCTCCGGGACCTTGGCATAATCTATGATTTTGATGTCTGAAACAGCCAGTCCCTGTAGGGTATTTAAGCTTTCAACTTTCCATACAAACTCTTCATACAAAGTCTTATATGCGTCTCGCCTTTTGGAAAGCACATCATATTCGGCCATTATCTCTTTAACATCTTCAAACCGTTTTTCTTCCACGCTAAGTTGAGCCGTAACCTCGGCAAGCTGTTCCCTAAGAGAGGTTATCTTTTGATGTTTTTCGCCGTATTTTAAGGAGTCATTAAGTATCGCGAGTTCAAGTTTTTCTTTGCGTTCCTTCAGCTTTTCATAAGCTTCTTGCTGGGCTTTAAACTCACCGTGCGTATCGACAAACTCCTTTATCTTGGTCTCGGAAACTTTCAGCTTTTTCAAAATATCGTTAATTTCCTCTTCGAGCTTGCCTGCTCCATACTCGGCAACGCCCGATTCAATCTCAATATCCCTCTGTATAAATTCGTTAACCCAAGTATTGACAACTTCCGTATTAAGCTGGGCATCCGGCCCCTTAACGGCTATTACAACCATTGTGGTCCCCATTAACGGCTGTATCATTACTATTCTCTGAAGCTCTTCTGGTGCTAACTTAAGATCAAGTTTTTTTACTACCCTCTCCGCTATAAAAGAAGAACTTAAAATTTCGAGCTGAGTTCTGTATATTCCCCCGGTATCTTTTCGATATGGGGAATCTTTCGGGGCGGCAAGTTCCAGAGGGTTTTTAGTAAGCTGAACAGTCGCCTCCGAAGTGTACATCTTGGGTGACAGAAAGAAATAAAGCGCGACAAAAATGGCCGTGGCTAAAAAAATATTAAAAACCATCTTAAGGCGCTTAAGGACAACATTGATGTAATCTTTATAGGAAAACTCTTTTACATCTACAGCCGGAATCATTATTTGCTCCTTGTTTTATTGAGGAAATTGGTTCGGCGTTCTACTATAATTATAACGCAAAAAACGGTTAAGGCAATGAAAACAAAAGTATAAAATTTATTTTCTATCTTCCGATCTTTGAATAAAAAGTCTTCCAAGGAAAGTTCTTGCCCGGGCATTCCGTGCTGGCTCCGGGAACCTCGCCATGTCCCAGTATTCGACTTTTTGGGATCTTATAGTAAGACTTAAGTTCTTTTACCAGATAGATGAGAGAATTCATCTGCCTTTGGGAAACATAATCCTGCGAAAAATTGCCGACAAGGCAAATGCCGATACCGTTTTCGTTCATTGTTCCGGCTTTACAGTGAGCGCCGTTCAGCTGTTTTATCCACCTGGGAGTGGTTTCAAGCTGGCCGTCCGCTTTACCGGCCGTACCGTTATCAATAACAAAATGATATCCCACGCCTTCCCAACCCTTATTGATGTGAGCTTTATTAAATTGCGCGGAATTGCCATAATCGGTTGCGCTGTGATGAATTACTATATACTTCCATTTTTTACTGGGATAGAGCGTAATTATTTCTTTTCTTCCCGCAGTTTTAGGTATAAAAATTTTTGTGCCAATTTCAATATCCGACACATTTCTTATCCCATTCACCTTTTTTAGCGTTTCGATATCAACATCATACATCTTGCTTATCCGCCAAAGGGTCTCACCGGGCGCAACACTATGATACATATTTCCGACATTCGCCGGACCAAAATTCGTCTCGCCAAAGCTTACAATGTCATAAGTGGATGCGGCAAAATTAGGGTCAGTTAATGGCGTAGACATGGAATCTCCCGTGTCCGATATATGCCTGACCGTACACGACGACAAAAAACTTACCATTATGGATACCAGTACTATATATAGAATTTTTTTCATTTTAAGCGTTCGTCCGTATAATTATATCAACCAATTATAATAATTTATTTCCGTTTTTCAACTATTCTGCCAATTATTATTCCAACCTCATAAAGCAGCAGCATAGGAAATGCAAATATAAGCATATTTAAGATATCCTGGGTCGGCGTAATTATCGCCGCAAAAATCATAACCGCAAGAAGCGCATAATGCCGTTTTTTTCTCAAGGATTTTGTATTCACGAAACCAATGTCAACAAGCAAAGCTATTCCTATTGGTATTTCAAAGATAACGCCGCCGACAAGTATAAGGGCGCCAAAGAAAGATATATATTTACCCAGCGCAATCTCTGCCCTGGCGACGTTTTCTCCAAAACTTATAAGAAAATTCAAGGCAAAAGGAATAGCTATAAAATAAGAAAAGCCCAAGCCTGATATAAAAAGAATTAAAGCCAGCAGGAACCACAGGACTATCCTTCTTTTGACATTTTTTTGAAAAGCGGGAGATAAAAAGGCCCATGCATGATACAAAATAAACGGGAATGAGACAATAAACCCAACCAGCAAGGCTACCTTTAAATATGATGTAAAAGCTTCGGTGGGACTTATAAAAATAAGATCATCAACAAGGCCGTCTATCGGCCTTTTTACAAAAATCATGATTTCATTTATTTTAAGAAAAGCTAAAACCGCAAAAAACAGAAAAAACGCAAGCGAAACTAAAATCCTTCTTCGCAATTCTTCCAGGTGGGTTATAATATCCAGTTTTTTGGGTTCCTCGGGATATAACGCGCTCATCCGTTCTTGTTCTCTTTTGAATCATCCTTGCCGGAATACTCCTGGGTGCCTTTTTTAAACTCGCTTAAAGCCTTTCCAAGCGATCTGCCTATTTCAGGAAGCCTGGCGGCGCCGAAAATCAATAGCGCTATCACAAGTATTAACAGAATTTCCGGTAATCCAAGACCAAACATATATAAACTCCTTCCTTGTTGCTTTTTTATGTAACTATCCTCTAATATCATTAATTACCCGAACAAGCTCCTGGTATATGTTTACAGTCTCGTATGTAAGCCAAACCGTAAACCCAAGAACTATAACCGAAACAAATATTTTAAGATATAAATTTGTTTTTGGCTTAAACCATAAAGGAATCAGGCCCAAAGGACCGGCAAATAGAATAGCTAAAACTATCACCCAAACTTTAAAATACCAGTCTTCGTTCGTTGCTGAATCTTTATTCATTTTTAGCTTATTTATGATAATGTTTTCCGCGGGGCTTCCTTCTATCGCTTGTAGGAGGAATATACGGGATGCCATCCTCTACAGACCTAAAAACATCTTCAGTTCCTATATACTCATTATCTTCGTCGTAAAAATTATCTTCGTCATCAAGGTTTACATCCTCATCCGAATAATCATCATCCGAAGAATGTAATTCATCTTTTATCTTGCTTATTCCAACTTCTTCCAAAATAACCTGTTTAATGAGTTCTCTGGTCCTGTCGGATTTAATTTCACCACGGATAATTACAAAGGGCCCATTTTTAACATCAATCTCCAGAAGTTCCGTATCGATCCCGGAAGACTTGAGCTGATTAAAAATCAGATCCTTAAGGTCACTGCCTGATAATTCGTCAAAATTATTGTCCATGTTTGCCTTCTTTACCCATAATAAAAAAGTATACCACATGAACAATCAAATGCTAATTTTTAGTCGTTTGTCTTATAATTTCGAGATTTTTCCTTGCCAGCTCGCTTTGGGGGTCAATTTCGAGCGCTTTTTCCCAGTGATACCTGGCTTTCTCAATATTCCCAAGCTCCGCGTTGATACTGCCGAGGTCGTTATGATAAACGGCAACATTAGGTTCAAGCTGAACTGTTTTTTCAAAATCGCTTCTGGCTTTAACCAAATCATTCGTTTTTCTATACAATTTGGCCCTGCCATAAACATATTCCGCGTTGATAGGGGCTTTTTCAATTGACATATTAAAATACTCAAGGGCTTGCTTGTAATCCCCCTTTTCCTCACTTACCTTAGCGAGATTAAAATAATTTCTTCCGCTCTCCGGGCTCTTTTTTGCTATCTCTAAAAAAAGATTATCTTCATTGTTCCAAATCTTAGCCTCTTTATGCGTGAGGGATAAGAGCAGTAAAATGCTTACAACCGCTGACCAAACCTTTAAATTTGAAAAAAGTTTTTTACCCTTTAGATGTGCCCCAAAATCATCAAAGGCTATCGATATGTAGCCAATTAAACCAATTGCCGGCATATAAACCCAGTGATTCGCATAAATGGTTTTAAGAGGTATAATCACATTTGACACAGGAATAATTCCCGCTAAAAACCACCCTAAAAAGAAAAGTTCATTCGCCCTTTTCAGCTTTGATGCTCTGTAAAGCGCGGCAATAAACAAAATCGGCGCAATAAAGGAAATCAAAAACTGCGAATCAACCAAAGAACCATAAAGAAGCTTTTTTTCCATTCCAAGATTTACCGGGAATAAAACTGATATAAAATACTGGGATAAAATATACGGAAATAAATAAAGTCTCGTTAAAAAAGGAAGCGAAGTTAACGATCCCATTTCCTGATGAAAATTTAAAACAGTTGCCCTCAAAAGTACATACAACGCGCCAGAGAAAAACATTATAGAAGCATAAACTTTGAACCCGATATCTTTTTTTAACTCAATTCTTTTAGCCCAGATATAGACAAAAAGATAAATCGGAGTGAACAAATAATATTCTTTCGAAAGAAAAGAAAAAATATAAAACATTACGCTTAAGATTAAAAGAAAAGGATTTTTGTTTCCCTTTATGTAAATCAGGGATAAGTATAAAGACAAAAGAGCAAAAAATAGGCCCGCGAGATCAGCTCGCCCGGAAACGTACCCGACTATCGGCACAAACGCGGGATGAACGGAGTAAACCGCCGAAACAAAAAACGCCTTGTTTTTATTTCCCAGAAGTAAAACAAAAAGATAAAATATCAGGACAGCGTTAAAAATGTGAATTATAAGATTGAAAATGCGGTATCCTAATGCTTGTTTCCCCCACATCAAATAATCAAACATATAAGAAACAATCTGAACCGGACGGTAATACCCCATGGCTTTTACGGATTTGTAATAAATATCTTCTTTAAAAACTTGGGGGATGTTAGAAAAACTTTCGATCCGCTCGTTTGTCTCAACCAAAAG
>JBFZAV010000010.1:0-4984 GCA_041308745.1 Candidatus Omnitrophota bacterium
TGGGGAGATAATAGGAAAGAGTTTTATCACAAGCGGCATAATGACAAAAGAATCCACCTTTAGGACGGTAAAACACTTCACAAATATTTTAAAAGGCGAAAAACTTCCGATTTTCGAGGTTGACGGCTTGAAAAAATCGGGGGGCATAGTTAATTATGAATTGAAGGCCGTGCCCATTGTGGAAAACACAAAAGTAATTGCTGTCCAGGCGATCTTGAGGAACATAACCAAAAGAAAACAGGCTGAAGACGAGGTAAGGGCTTCGGAAGATCGCTTAAGGGTGCTCTACGAATCGGCGCCCGATGGATACTACATAAGCGATCTTAAGGGGACATTTCTTGACGGCAATAAAATGGCCGAAAAGATTATAGGATACGACAAGGAAGAGCTCGTCGGAAAAAATTTTCTCAAGACCAATCTTCTCATAAGAAAAGATATACCCCGTGCGCTCAAACACTTAGCGCTTAACGCCATGGGAAAACCAACCGGGCCCGATGAGTTTACCCTGAAGAGAAAAGATAATAGGTACATACAGCTTGAGATAAGCACATATCCGGTAAAAATAAAAGGAAGAACGGTTATTTTGGGCATCGCGCGCGATATTACCGAACGGAAAAAAATACAGAGTAAGCTTGTCGAAAATGAACAGAGATTGAGGCTCATAGCCGAGGGTACAAGTAATTTTATAGCGATGTCAAATTTAGACGGCAAATTTACTTACATAAGCCCCTCACACAGGCGGTTGGGGTACGTGCCCGAGGAATTGATCGGCAAGTCTGCCTTTGATTTTCTGCACCCCGAAGATAAGAAAAAATTTATTACCCTGATGAAATCATATACAATAGAAAGAATTAACAAGCTTTTAAAAAAAGACGGACAGGAAATTTTTGAAAAAGTTGATTTCAGGTTTCTCGCTAAAAACGGCCAGTGGCACAACATTGAGGCCACATGCAACATTATCAAAGACCCAAGCGTAAAAGGTTACAGTGTTTTGTATATTTCAAGGGATGTTACCGAAAGAAAGAAAATAGAAATGGATTTAAACAATAAGAGAGACCTGCTGGATAAGGCTAACAAGGAGCTCGAGACAAAGGTTGAAGAGCTTGAAAGGGCTCTGAAACACATTAAAAGGCTTGAGGGAGTGGTGCCGATATGCGCCAATTGCAAGAAAATTAAGATTGAAGGCGAAAAAGAAGCTGAAAAATGGGTGTCGCTCGAAGATTATATAGGCAGAAAAACGGATGCCAGCCTCACGCATGGGCTTTGCCCGGAGTGTATAAAAAGGCTCTACGGAGATACGAGAAAATAGCGGAATTTTTATGGCCGAAAAAATAAATAAAAAAACAGCTTTAAATAAAGAAATGGAAATAATAGGGCTTTTGTCATCCGAGATCGCCCACGATCTTAACAATATACTCACGGGGATAATGGGGTATAGCCAGATAATTTTAATGGACATGGATAAGAAAGATAAAAATTTAAAAGGCATAAAGGAAATTGAAAATGCCGCGAATAAAGGAAGCAGTATCGCTGAAATTTTAAGTTATCTGAAGCTAAGAAATGTCAAAAAGGAAAAAGATATCAGACTCGACGACATTATAAAAAAGAATGAAAAAAGAATGTTTGCGAGATTAAAAGAGACCGTTAGTAAAAATCTGGACCTCGACTCTAAAAATTTGCTTGAAATTGATCCGCTCCTTTTTGCGAACATTTTGTTTAATCTTATTGTTTTTCTGGATAAAGTTATGGACATTAGCTCAATCGTTGTAAAGACACGGGACTCCGGGGCTAATAATAACACGCAGGTTTTAATGTCCGCAAGGGGCGGAGTGCTTGTTAAAAATGACAGCCTGAAATTTTTAGATGCCGCGGAGAGCATAAAAAGGTTTAAATTACAGGGAGCGGCGCTTTACATGGCAAAAGAAACGGCGAAAGGTCAAAATATTTCTATAGATATGTCCGGCAATGACGAGGGGATTAACATAAAACTGGATGTGCCATTAGGGGCGTCTGATGGTCAGTAAATTTTTTTAAAGCTTTACATTTAAGAGGGTTAGGTGTTAAAATAGCGCTACATTTTAAAACGAGGTGGACAAATGGGAGACAAGGGAAAAATTGTAATAGCGGATGACAATAGAGATATCTGCAATCTTCTTACGGATCTATTGGAAGAGGAAGGTTATACTGTTGATTCCGTTTATAACGGTTACGAACTTCTTTCTTATTTGGAAGACAATAACCCTTCCGTTATTATTCTGGATCTTATGATGCCGGATAAAACAGGTTTATCAATTTTAGGCACTATAAAACAGGTTTCTCCATATTCGCGAATCATTATCTATACGGGTTATAAGGAATATGAAAACAGTATTTACGCGAAAACCGCGGATAAATTTCTGGTAAAAGGTTCCGACCTAAAAGTTCTCCTCGAGGCAATAAAGGAAGTTTCGTAAGTTAACCGTAGTATTTCCAATTTAATCTATTTAAAAAATTATGCCCGCTCCCGCGCAATAATTATAAGGGCCGTTAAAACCAAAGAATGAAGTTTGTATTAGAACATAAAGATGTTTCCTCAAAAGCCAGATGCGGCGTTATAGAAACTGCTCACGGTAAAGTGATGACCCCCGTTTTCATGCCGGTTGCCACCCAAGGAGTTGTAAAAACTGTTTCTTCCAAGGAGCTCAAAGACTCCGGCGTTGAAATGATCATTTCAAACGCGTATCATTTGTGGATGCGGCCCGGCGCCGAAATAATTAAAAATGGCGGCGGCCTTCACAAATTTATGAATTGGGACGGCGTTATAACGACTGATAGCGGCGGGTTTCAGGTTTTTAGCCTGGCGGAACTTCGCAAAATTAAAGAAGAAGGGGTTGAGTTCCAGTCGCACATAGACGGGTCCAGACATTTTTTTACTCCCGAAAATATTGTGGATTTTCAGCTCATTTTAGGAAGCGACATCATTATGCCGCTTGATGAATGTGTTCATTACCCCGCCGCAAGAGATTATGTCGAAGATTCGGTTGATTTAACCATTAAATGGGCGAAAAGGTCGAAAAATGAGTTTGTTAAAAATAACATATATTCAGCCCTTTTTGCCATAGTTCAAGGCGGCACATATAAGGATTTAAGGGAAAAATGCGTAAATGAGCTTGTCTCTCTTGATGTGGATGGATACGCCCTGGGAGGAATAGGGGTTGGAGAACCTGTCGATCTTATAAATGAGATAACCGATTATACCGCTTCGCTCCTTCCTGAAAAAAAATTGCGTTATCTGATGGGAGTCGGCACGCCTCCGGATGTTCTTGAAGCCATAGCAAGCGGTATTGATATGTTTGACTGTGTTGTTCCGACACGAAACGGGCGAAACGGTCAGGCATTTACTTATAACGGCGAAATTCAGCTCAAAAATGCCCGTTTTAAACAGGATTTTACGCCGATAGATGAAGCTTGCGACTGTTTTACCTGCAGAAATTATACAAGAGGGTATATTAGGCACCTGTTTAATACGAATGAGATGCTGGGACTCAGACTTGTTTCTTTGCATAATATATATTTTTATGCTAAACTAATTAAATTATCAAGGGAAGCCATTCTGGAAAACAGGTTTTCCGGGTTTAAAAAAGCGTTTATTGAGAAATTTAAAAGTTAAATAAGAAAGGATGTACGCTATGTTAACAATTGCTTTTGCGCAAAGTGCCGCGGGCGCGTCTCAAACGATGCCCCAACAAAATATTTTTACGAGTTTAATGCCGATCGCGCTTATCTTCATTGTCTTTTATTTTTTACTTATAAGACCACAGAAAAAGGCTCAAAGCGAGCACCAGAAAATGCTGGAATCCCTAAATAAAAATGATGAGGTGGTAACTTCCGGCGGCATATATGGAACAATCGTTAACATACAAAATGATGTTGTGACGCTAAGGGTTGATGAGAACACGCGGATAAAGGTCCAAAAAAGTTCGATAGCAAAACTGAAAAAACAGAAAGTCGAAGTGGTAAATCAGTAACAAAATCCAAAATTCAAACGACAAATATAGAAAGGTGAAAAAGTATGCGAAAAAATCTAAAATGGAGAAGCGTTCTGGTAGTCGCAGTTGCGGCTTTGGCGATATGGTTTTCATATCCGCCGCTCGATGTCCACAATGAAAAAGGCGAGGTTGTTAAAGAGGGAAAATTAAACCTGGGTCTTGATTTGCAGGGCGGTATGCATCTTATCCTTGAAGTTGATACAACTGGTCTTACAAAAGATGAGGCCAAAGATGCCCCGCAGCGCGCCCTAGAGGTTATTCGTAACAGAATAGACCAGTTTGGCGTTCTGGAACCGACTATACAGCTTCAGGGCGAAAACCGAATTCTTATCCAGCTTCCGGGCGTTACCGATAGGGCGAGAGCCAAGGATATTGTCGGCAAAACAGCACACCTTGAGTTTGTGCTTGTTTCTGATGACGCGGATATTATAAAGAAAATGACGGAAGGCGAAAAAGTTGAAGGATATGTTCTTAGATACATAAAAACAAGAGAAGATAAAAAGGAACCCATTGTTCTTGAAGATAAGGCTATTCTGACAGGCGATATGCTTGTTGATGCAAGAACGGAATTCAGTCAGCAGGGTTTTGGTCTTCCTTATTTTTCTTTTGAATTTAACTAAAAAGGAGCAGAACTGTTCTCAAAGATAACCGGTGAAAATACAGGGAGACGGCTCGCCGTAGTTCTTGACGGCGAGGTTCACACAGCTCCGGTCATACGTGAAAGGATCCCATCGGGCAGGGCCCAGATAACCGGGAGTTTTTCAGTAGAAGAAGCTAACGACATAGCGATTATTTTAAGGGCCGGCGCTCTTCCGGCTCCGGTAAAAATTATTGAGGAAAGAAGCGTTGGAGCATCGCTTGGAAAAGATTCCATTGAAAGCGGTATAAGGGCAGTCCTAATAGGCGGCGCGGCCGTTCTTATTTTTATGGCTGGATACTATTTGCTGGGGGGTTTA
>JBFZAV010000011.1:0-7158 GCA_041308745.1 Candidatus Omnitrophota bacterium
TTTTTCTTTTCAAAGATGCTGTTTTTTCTGACCTTATCCACTTTTTTGTTCCTTTCTATTATTTTTGCAAAAAGCTGCAAATTTTTTACGTAATTAATATTATGAAAAAATTTTAATTAAATATACATAATAATTTTTAAAAAGCAAAATTATTTCCAAATATTTTTTTACAAAAAAAAAGACCCGGCATGGATTTTTATTCCGTGCCGGGTCTTTAAATTGCTTTTTTTAACCGTTCACTAATGACTATCGACTAGCGACTAGCGACCAATTACATTCCCTGCCTGGCGGGTTCTTTCAGCCCTTCTTTATATCCTTCGGTATATCCCGCTTTGTACCCGTTGTAATATCCGTCCTGATATCCCTGGCCGTACGCGTCACGCGAAGGGAGCTGCTGCACTCTTTCCGAACTCTGAACTTTTTCGCCGCTAATTGAGTCAAGAAGCGCACCGCCGATAATGTTTACCCCCGCCCCGGCCAAGGCCCCTTTCCAGACATCTCTACCCTTCGCTCCGCTCGCGGCGCCACCTACAGCTCCGGCGCCCGCTCCAAGAAGCCCCTGTCTTAGAATGTCGGAAGAGCTACTTGCTGAAAATGCGGGTATTCCTTCAAACAATAATAAAGAACATATTAGAATCAGAATAAAAAATTTTTTCATTTTTCCTCCTTTACACATGCAATAAAATTAGTGCCATAATATTTCAGGTTTTTTTCTTTTTGGTATTCTTTTATACGTATATTTTGGATACCCTATCATCATTGAGCCGAAACTTGCGCAATCGTCGGGAAGATCAAGAATAACCTCGGAAGGCGGCCATGCGGATAATGCAAGGTCCAAAAAACCCGCCCAGCACGTCCCAAGGCCAGCGGCCTTTGCGGCAAGTTCAAGATGCGAAAGAGCTATCGTGCATGAAATCTGGGCCAATCTGTCTTCTTTCTTGCCGTAAGCCACAATCACATGCGGGGCATCCCTTAAAATAAGATCATAACCCCTTTTACAGCCAAGAACAAGACTTCTGGCGTTAATCGTCTGGGCCATCGGAGAATTCTCCTTAACCAGATAGTCAAGCCATTCAACCACAGAGTTCTTAAGCTTTACAACGTCATTTTTGTCGGCGATGACCTTCCATTTAACGTTCTGAAAATTATGCCCCGTCGGCGCATATCTGGCTGTTTCAATAACATTTTCCAAAACATTTTTACTTACCTTTTTATCCTGGTAGACTCTTATAGACCTTCTTGACATTAAAAACTGCTCAGCCTGATCCTTGCTTATTTTTAACTCGTCTTTAATTATCCTGCATTCTTCCGGAGACATCGCCATATGAGACAAAGCGTCTTTCGGGCATACCGAAACACATTGTCCGCAAGAAATGCAGGCCTTTTCAGCAAACTTGGCGGGTTTTGGACCGTCCTCTTTGGAAAAACTAATAACAAAAACCGGGCAAGTTTCGCTGCATGCGCCGCACTTTATACATTTATTTCTATCTACTTTAAACAAACTCATTATTTAATAAACCTTATGCATAACGGATATCTGTATTTATTTCCTTTATCGGCCTGTATAGCCGCAATAATAACCTGTATCGCCGCAAAAAGACCGAGAGCTATAAGCAATATAAACCCCACAAAAATAAGCGTTAAAATACCCGCAACAAGAGAATACAAAAGTATGCTTATCTGAAAATTCAGCGATTCCCTCCCCTGGTCTTCAACCAGCGGGTCTTCATCTCTTTTCCATAGCCATACAAATAACGGACCCAGCAAATTACCAAAAGGTATAATAACCCCCGCAAAAGCGCTTAAATGACACCACATGACAATCGAACTGGATTTTTTCTCGGTCATATCTTCTCCTTTATTCGGTATTCCTTCTAATAACAGAAACAAATTTTTTCCGATAATAGTTCCCGAAACTATTCGATTTCCGAAAAGTTTTCAAGAAGAATCACAGCTTTTTCATTGTCGCTTGTCCCCAGAACGATTCTTGTGCATGTTGCCCCGGACGAAGTTGACCCATAGTTATACCTAATGTCTATATCGTGTTTGGCGAGTTTGTCCGCAATTAATTTTAGCGCCCCGGGTTTATTTTCAACTTCAACGTAAACAACTTCACTTTCATGCAGAGATTTATATCCATGCTCTCTTAATATATCGACTGTTCTTCTTTCATCATCTGTGACAAGCATAAGATGGGCATCGTTATCGGGCGACACATAACCTGCCATGGCTTCAATATTTATGCCATGTTCGGCCATCATCTTTGAAATATCGGCCAGAACTCCTTTTTTGTTTTCGGCCAGGACAATAATCTCCTTCGCTAAAACGGCACTTCTTATCATTGTTCCTCCTTCTTTAATTTATCGGCCAAACCATTACAAGTATAATGATTCGAATCCATTTGCCAAATGCTTCAGCGTGCTTATCTCAACCTAAACTTAAACGGCTTAGACAATATAAGTTCATTAGCGCCTGTTGCCGGAGACTTTTTCCCGTCTTTAAGATAAAATCTTACTTCAATAGTTTTATCTGCCAGATCGTAAAGCGTCGTCCATATCAGCCTTAACGGCAAATCAAGAGCCGCCCCTTCACTTTTATCGTTAGTATTGCCGTAAACCAAACCTAACGCCTCTTTGGCTTCGCCTTCCGCAAGCTTACCACCGTGTTTCTCAATAAAATCTTCCAAGATTCTATATCTCGTAAAGGAATTGTATCGCTCTTTTTCCGAAACTTCCGGGAAATTTTTTATAGCGGGGTATTTATAAACAGGGTGATTTGTCAAAACCTGAATTTTAGTAATGTTATCAGTAAAATGAACCATAAAATTTTCGTCAAACTCACATATGAACGAATTTCCAAGGGAATCGCCAACCTGGAAATGAAGCCCGTTTTGCTCAAAATACCATTTGTTGTTTAGAATGGCTATTTTTGCTTCATCAATATTTTTACAATTATCCAGAACGAGCCTTACAAGCTGCATCCCATTAAGCCCGCTTGATGCGTCAAGTTTAGCCGGAATGGCGACTTTGGGGCAATTATGATCGACTAATGCTTCAGCAAATATGCCTTCTGAATTCATTCCTCCCCAGCCATTCATTAAATCCAAGGAACCCAAAACGATTGAAGGGTAACAATTTTCCGGATATAACTCCATTACAAAGCATCTTGAAAAAAGTTTCTGCTCTCCTTTTGCCGGCTCTTGAGCGATCATCTCGCTCATCGTAGAGACATAAAAATCCATATTACGGCTTAGTAATGCATGGCCGTTCTCAGTAAAATCCGGCGGGAAATATACAGAAGAACAGGCAAAGGGCCCGACATCATATATCAACTGATCCACTACATATACATTATCCTGCGGTTTAAGCCTATATGCCTTTGCCACTCCTTCCATTCTTTCTAAAAGCGCAGGATAGCGCTTTTTCATGTATTCTCGTTTGGCTTCTGCAAATATTGGTCCGGCGTATTGTGAAAGTTCAGCATTAACCCAGCTTTGCGCAATAGAGCCAATGGCCTTACCTATTTCCCGATTTGTCCCTTTTAAAACTATATGCCTTACTTCCATGTATGTATCGGGCTTTTGGGGCAATATAATCTTATTCAAAACTATTGCTCCCCGTGAAGCTGCGCAGCCCTTATGTATTGACACTAAAGCTAAAGCACCCAGTGTTATGCTTATTAAAATGTTTAGAAATTTTTTATTCATGCGGTTTCTCTTTGCGTTCTGACATATAAAGGTAAAACCCGACCTTTTCGAGGGCTTTATATATTGCCTCATTAACAGGAAAGAACTTGGTTCCAAGAAAACTGTCTATCATTGCAAGCCTGTACGAATACCTTCCGGCAAAAGGGATATCGAGACCGTTTTCTATAAGATTCTGAATTGTTGAAACCTTTTCAGGATACTTTTTTTTCATTATTGAACACGCCACAAATGCGGGTTTATTATTTTTTTTGTTGTACGCAAAAAAACCGAAAAGCCTGCAGAGAAGCCCCCGGTATTTATAACATCCGCAGCGTCCGGCTTCAGGGTCATTTTCTCCGGGGACATAAAAAACGCAGGTCGTATCCTGTGCCTGGGTTATTTTGTCCATCCACTTTTCCGCTTCGCCCGTTTTCCACAAGTGAACAGCCAGAGGGAAAAACTCGAGGATCGTTGTTTCTATATCCTGCTTCAGACAGCAATGACCGCAGTTTTCCGGGCAGTCTATTTCGGCCTTTCGTTTGAACATTTTTATTCTCTCATCAAGTTCATCAAAAAGCTCACTCACCTTTAGCGCAAGTGATTCACCGATAGAGAGAGTATTGTCTTTTGTCTTATTCATTTTTTTAAATTGCCGGTTAGATTTTTTTGAAGAAATTTTTTATAAACTTAACACAAAAATGATGCCTTTTCTCACAAGCATCACCGCGATAGCCGCCAGAAATAACGATGCAATCTTTGACAAAACCTTTGCTCCGGCTTGGCCGATAAGCTTGTCAATTTTTTCGGAAGCAAACAGGACAAAACCCACAAGAATAATATTTGATAAAAGAGAAACAAATGTCGGCACGAAGCCGTAGAGATCCATGATAAGCAAAATTGTTGTGAGCACGGCGGGCCCTACGATTAAAGGCGTTGCTATAGGCACGGCTCCCAGTTCCCCTACGGGGAAACGCCGTTCGTTTACAGGATTTAAAATATCTATTAAGGCAATTGAAAATAGAAGCGCCCCGCCGGCGATCATGAAGTCGCCTATTGTAATGTTTAAAATTCTGAATATTGCCTTGCCTAGAAACAGAAAAACCATTGCAAAACATATTGCCGTTAAAACCGACTGAATGAGAATTTTTCTCTTTTCTTCCGGAGACGCATCTTTCGTCAGCGCTATATACACCGGAAGAATTCCCATCGCGTCAACCGCTACAAACATCGGCAAGAATGCAAGGATGATATTTTTAAACATGTTTCTCCTCTTTTACTTTAAGACTCTCTCAAGTACCCCCAGGTATGAAGCCTGTCGCAGTCTTCAAACCACCTGTCACCGATATCGGTTCTGTAATACATGTTGGGTATCATAATATTTTTAATCCTGTTGTACACCTGTGCTTGAGCCTGCTTCATGGTGTTGCCGGTTCCCACGACCACAAGAACCACTCCGCTTGTGCCCGCAACAAGCCACTGGCCTTCGATATTTTTCACGTCTTCAATATGTATGCCTTCAAAATTGGTTTTTTTGAAAAGTATCGCGGCGTTATTGGAATATCTTTCAAATGTTTCGTCGTCGTTATAGGGGTACGGCGGCACAACTATGCGAACACCCACCTGAAACCCTTTTTTTGTCTTAAATTCATTCATTGTCCCGTCTGCCAGGCCCAAGAGAAACTCGCTAATGGGCATGATAATACCTTCCTGCTGAATAAATATGGTGGGATAACCAAACCTGGAGGTAAACTCTAATGGATATATTCCGTTTGCGTTAACAATGCAGTTGATGTCAATATACCCCACAAATTTTTCTTCTTTAAGCTTATCTTCCAATTTTTTGAGCGTCATGTTGAATATTTTGTTGGGTCCGCTCCAGTACATTGATGTTCCCATTTCACCGGTTGACGGCCCTATCTGCCCGGGAAAAAGTTTTTTATGCTCAAAGTTGATATTTATCGGCTGCACAAACTGGTTGCCGTTAAAAAATGCGCCGACCGCTATTTCAACTCCGGTAACCCTTTTCTGGAGCTGAAAAACTTTTATCTCGCTGTCGGGCACTTTTTTATACGCGCTTAAAACCTGTATAACATCGACACCGTCGTCTTCTTCCCCGACAAAAAGCATGCGTTTAAAGTTCTGGGCCTCACCGCTGGGTTTTATTACGTACCTGCTTGGATTTTCCTTTACAAAATCTATGGCGTCATCAAAAGAAGTGAACTCTTTGTAGGGGATAATGGATATGCCCGCTTTTTTAAGTTCTTCCTGGCCGAATGTGCGGTCATCTTCCAATTTATCGGTATACTCCGTGCCTCCCACGACAAGTTTGCCTTTTTTCCGCAATTCTTCGGCTAATTTGCCATGGCCGAGAACATCATCAAAAATAACTATATCCGCCCAGTCAACCTCTTTGGTCCAGTCATCAACTTTAGAAACAAATCCGTCCGCGATATCCTGGTTTGCTTCATCTTTTATATAGTACCTGGCTTCGTGTCCGTCTTTGACTATCTGCCACGCGATGTCGCCGATAAGACCGTCCCATGAAACAAATAAAAACTTTTTCTTTTTCACGCACATCCCCCTTTTGGGTATTATTCTACTTCTTTCCGGACATAAATTAAACAGAAAAATTAAAACCTGCTGCCTTTTAATCTAAAAGCAACAGGTTTTAATTTTAAGTAGAAATATATGCCTTTTATGTTATTGCTCTAACTTCAAGCCCTTGGCGGCTTCTTTGCCCATCTTTTTAGCTTCTTTTTTGGCTTCTTTGGCCTCTTTTTTAGCCTCTTTAGTGGCTGTTCTTAGTTCTTTGCGCGACTCCTTAAGACCCTCAACCTGTGATTTAAGCGCTTCTTCCTTCTGACGATACTCAAGCTGAAGCTGTTTTTTCGCCTCTTTCTTCTCCGCTATAAGAGCTTTTCTGCCTTCTTTATCATCTTTCCCGAGTTGTTTGAACTTTTCCATATAGTCCCTATCCATCTGCTGCATTTTTTCCTTATACAGACTTCTTTCCTGTTTCATCTGTTCATTAATCTGCTGCTTCTGGGATGTATACTTTGCGATCTCTTCGTTTGTCATCCCGGCGAAAGCACTCGTGGAAGCAATAAAAAACGATAAAACCAAAACACTAACAACTTTCTTAAACATGACGCACCCCCCTGTTTTTAATTTTCGCGGTTATCATCATCGAAATTGTCTGAATCCTCTTCCCATTCCTCATCTTGGTCATCCTCATCCTCTAATTCATCAAGCGATTCATCTCTTCTGACAACCTTTAGCTTCAGAGGATTCATCTTTTCGATTTTTAAATCAACATCACAATTAGTGCATATAATTTCGTCGCCAACCTCATAGTACTCATCAATCTCAATCACTTCGCCGCATTTCGGGCATTTTGTGGTAAACTCTTTGCTCATATTTAACCTTCCTTTTATTTATGGGTTTTCGCCTGTATAAACGTAAATAGATCGGAA
>JBFZAV010000012.1:0-4603 GCA_041308745.1 Candidatus Omnitrophota bacterium
ATCGGTCCTGTCGCTCACATACTTATCTGAAGAATATCTCTTTCTGACATCCGCTCCAAGCTCAAGCCCCAACTCCCACGGAAGGCGGTACATAAGTCTGGCGCCGGGATTTATCTGCTTAGTTGTCGCGACTTTAAGTTTATTAAGATTGTCGCGGTCCATGTGCAGATAATGCACCAGCTCCATCCTGTCGATAAAAAGCGTGCCGTCAAAAAGAAGCGACTCCAGATCCTGTGTGGAATAACCGCCGGTCGTATTGAAATGCGGCCCGAGACGGCTGTATTCGGAAGTAAGCTGGTAATTTTCAATATTATAATCCAGTGTCGCTCTTAACGCATTATCCCATTTTTCTTCTATATCCCTCACTCTGTCATCCGGATCGGAATAACTTGACGCAAATTCGCCGGAAAAAGTCATAAAATCGGCAAGCCGGTATTCCCAATCCATGCTGGCAACCTGAACACTTAAAGGCGAAGTTTCGGTCGTCACATAGCTCCAGTCATCGCTGGCCCCGCCATAATTAAAATTTAATCTCAGTTTTTTGTTAAAATACGCGCTCTCAAAACGCGATCCCCATACATATCTTCTGATAGAAGAATCTTCCTGGCGCGTCTCCCAAAGGTCTTCCCACCGGCTTGTATCAATACCCCCAAGAGTTATAAATCTATAATCGCCGCCTTCCGCCCCAAGCGTTAATTTGCCCCCCTTAAGAGCGTTATTAAGCGAATATTCCGAAAAAGAAGCGTAATAGTCCCCAAATATAACATCATAGTTCTCACTTCTCAATCCGGAATAAAGTCTCTCAATGCTCTGCGTCTGCGGATCCACAAGTTTATCATCGGTAGACCGGAAAATAACGTTTCCATAAAGCTCATCATTGCCCAGCATTTCTTTTGAAAAATCCACCTCGCCTTCATAGAGGTAAGTGGTTTTATATTGGGGATAAAAAGACTGCTCGTGATTGCCGTGAACCATGTAAGAAGTTACGGTAACATCTTCGTTAACTTTTATTTCTGAATATGAGAGATTTGTTTTAAAAATAATGTTAAGAACAACAAAAAAACAAGAAACCACCAGTAGTTTGTTTTTAGCCACGCACCCTCCTATTTTTCCATTATAAAAATGCAACTTTTTGCGGTATGCAGTAATAGCATATATTGAGATATATTATACTCGAATAAATGCCAAGAGCAAGCTACTATCATTTCGTCTATGGTACAATCGTATGTCGTATATCGCCGTACGACCTACAAAAATGTGACCTTGTGGCCTTGTGACTTTGCGACCTTGTGCAAGTATTGATTTTTCACCTCCCGAGATGTATAATTTTATGCCAACCGGAGGTGCGCTGTGCACAACGCGAAACTAAAAATAATATTTGCCGTAGCTTCTCTTATTCTTATTGGTATTGTTATATTTCATACTTTCTTTAGCCATAGAGACATCCTAACCCCAAGAATAAGAAGAGAACTCAAAAACATCCTCAACGATTCAGCAAAAAAATACGGCACTCCCGGCATGATGATCGGCGTCTGGGCGGGAAGCGAAGAATGGATCGGGGAAAACGGTTTGGCGAACACCGCCAGCCAGGATAAAATGCGCGCCACGCATCAGACCCGAATCGGAAGCATTACCAAAACATTTACCGGAACCGTTATACTCCAGCTTGCGGATGAAGGAAAGCTCAGCCTTTACGACAGCTTGGCCAAATATTGTCCCAATATTCCGGATTCTAAAAAAATCTCTATCCGCCAGCTTCTCACCATGACAAGCGGCATCCATAGTTATACGGAAATCCAACGCATCGATGATGAAATAGCTGAAGACAAATTCAGGGTATGGACGCACGAAGAGCTTGTTAAAGCCGCCGTTTCAAGCGGGCCCGATTTTTCTCCCGGGAAAAGTTTTCATTATTCAAACACCAATACAATCCTTCTGGGAATGATAATAGAAAAAGTAACGGGAAACAGTGTAAGCGATGAGATAACAAAAAGAATAATCACCAAGCTTGGCCTTAAAAACACATATTTCCCAAAAACAACAAAATTCTCCGGCACATATATCCACGGTTATTTTGAAGACGAAAAAACTAAAAAACTGGATGACTGGTCGGAGCAGAATGTTTCATGGGCATGGACAGCCGACGCGATGATCTCAAACATGTATGATCTCAAAAAATACGGCAAAGCTCTCACCGACGGAACATTTTTGCACGATGCCCTTCAGTGCGCCCGCCTTACAGAATGGATCCCGGTTGAAAAACCCGGTTTCAAATCATTGAAATACGGCTTAGGAATAGCAAATATAGGCGGTTTCATCGGCCATAACGGCGAGATCCCGGGTTATATAACGGGTGTATTTCATAGCCCTGAAAAAGATACTACCATAGTTATAGTATCCAACATATACCCCCGAGGCGAGGCAATCCTTGAAATAACAAAACGCATCATCAAGCTTATCTATCCCAAAACTGAAGTATAAACCAAAATCCAATCCGGGATAGGAAACATGTTTCGATCCTGAATTGAAAACTCTATCTTAATTTAATAACTCCAAACCCGGCGCCCGGCCTTCTGGCAATATCTGAAGCATCAAAAGCGTTACAGCCAAACTTTTCTTCCAATTCGCTCCAAAGCTTCTTCATGCCTTCGGTTTGCCTTATATCGTCAAGAATCACGTACTTTGGCTTAAGTTTAGCGGAGTAAATTTCAATATTTTTTTTGGTATGTTCGTATTCATGAAGTGAATCAATGTAAAGCAGGTCAATTTCACCGTCAAAAACTCCTGCGGCTTTTTTTATAACATTTTCCTCTAAAGAATCACCATATATTCTTTTTATAAACGGATATTTTAAAAAACCTTCCTCGTTTTTCGAAGCGATATCTACTGTAACCAGATTTCTTTCTCTAACTTTAGCCTCATCCAGAGCGCGGCTCATAGACATTATAGATCCGCCGCAATTTGTGCCTATTTCTAAAATTCTTGAGCATTTTTCCAAAAAAACAAATCCGGCAAGAAAATAATAATATCTTGTGGGCCTTGCGATAAAAGACGCGCCTGTCGTCTCGCCATAGTGACAATCGGCGAGATTTATTTTTCCGCCAAATTTAACCGCTTCCTCGCAAATTTTTTTAAGCATATTTTTACATTTCAAAAACAAGGGGAGGCTCAATATCGAGCCTCCCCTTTTATAATCGTCCGAATTACTTACACTTATTTTACTATATTTATTCCTACCGCTTTGTGTGAACCGTCTGCCTCTTTCACGCATTTAACCTGAACTTTATCGTCTTTTTTTACTTTATCCAAAGACGTGGGAAGCATTGAAGCGCCTATAATCTTTGCGCTGGAATCAACTACAACGTCAACTGCTGCGCCTTTTGCGTCAACAACAGTAATCTTGCCTGAAGTTATACCTTTTGCGGCATCGGGTAATACAACGGCTGAAACTGTACCATTAACCACCATTTCCTGAACAGGGGCTGTCTTTACTGCTTCAACCACTGGTTCAACAGTTTTTTCAACAGCTTTCACTGCTGTTGCCGCTTCAGTTTTTACCGCGGTTACTGGTGTGGTTTTTGCTGCTGTCACCGGTGTGGATTTTACAGCGCCTTCCTGGGCTAAACAACTTACAGTTAATGCGAACATAAGAACTACCATTACAGCTAATACCTTCTTCATTGAAACTCTCCTTTAATTTAAAATTTTTATAAGTTTAACAACACATTTTATTAAATATATTTAAAAACCGCTGCGGAATAAAAAGGCGGTGGCGTTATGAGTCTCTCTAAAAACAAAACCTTGGACTCTAATAAAATCACATTACCGTTATAAGACTTGTATAAATCTCTTATTCCGGATATTGCACTGGAAAACTCTGCAAACATTTTACTAAATCCACTGGAAAACAGGTCTTTTTTTGGAGAGATGTTCCTTGTTATGGATAACATATTAAGGAATAATATATATCATATTTTTCAAAAGTAAAGCAAAAAAATGATATTTGTTCTTTTTCAACTACTAGTATGGTTTTTCCTGTTTTTTCTTATTTGCTTCGATCCTCGCGTTTTTCTCTTTGCTTACTTGTTTATCATGTTTATTTTTATCTTTCTTGCCCTTATCGCCCATGTCTGTCCTCCTTTATTTAATTCCACAGCGTCTAGTAAATTTACTCATTATCGTTAACATATCACTCGAGAGTTAGTATTGCAACAACTTTAAAATGGTACTAACTTAGGGTCATTCTGGCGGGCGCCCCTGCGCGCTCGTATGTAATTTCTGGCGATATACTGAAGGGACGGTTCTCTATCATCCTGACTTATCTCAGGCCTCGAGAACCGTCCCTCTCCAAAATTCTGCTAACTGCATTTGTTTTAGCTTTTTTCACGAGTTGGGGCAATTCTACCGTCGGCAGAGCCGACACAACCTGAGGGGGTTATTAATCCAAAGAAGAAGGGGGATATACCTCCCCCTTCTTCTTTGATATAGAAATGGCATAATATAAATCACACCTTAGGAAAGGGGGTGACAGTGAGCGAAGCGAACGTCAAGAGGGGGAACGGAAACGTTCCCCCTATGAAAAACCTAATTATTAAAAAATCCG
>JBFZAV010000013.1:0-6246 GCA_041308745.1 Candidatus Omnitrophota bacterium
TCTTGTCTTTCAGTATGATTCTAAAAATTGCGATTGTCCTTAAAGCGTCTTTCGGGAGGGTTGGCTCCATATTGCCCAATGGCGTCCCCTTTATGGGAACCAGAAAGTTTAACGGAACCGAGTTCACCTCCAGATCTTTCAGAAGAACCGCCATATCAAATCTATCCTGCCATGACTCCCCTAGTCCTATTATTCCGCCGGAACAAACTTCAAGACCGGCTGCTTTGGCAAGCTTTATGGTATTTATCCTTTCGAAATAATCATGCGTGGAAACAATTTTTTTATAGTAATTCTCGCTTGTTTCAATATTGTGATGGTATCTTTTTAGGCCGGCATCCTTTAGGATAAGAAACTCTTCTTTACCAAGAGCGCCAAGCGAAGCACATGGAAGAATCCTGAGTTTCTTAACAATAGATTTAATTGCGGAGGCAATTACTAATATTTCACCTTTAGTTAGACGGTTGCCGCTGGTTACTATTCCAAACCGTTCGGCCCCGTTTTTAAGCGCCCTTTCAGCTTCCCGAACAATCTCATCCGCACATTTAAGCGGAAAGGCGTTTATATTTGTAGAATAATGCGAGGATTGGGCGCAAAACTTGCAGTCTTCCGAACATGCCCCCGACTTCGCGTTCGAGATCGAGCAGAGATCTATTTTATTGCCAACATTTTCCCTGCGAACCTTGTCCGCCATAACCAACAAATCGTCCAACGGCATGCTTAGTAATCTGTCTATATTCTCTTTCAACATATTGTCAACTATTTTACCACCACCAGTTTACAATTACAATAAAAAGAAGAGTAGAAGTCGCCATTTTCGTTAAAGTGATTTTTTGCCCTTTTTTCTAAAATTGGCGGGGCCTGTCACGGCAAAAGCATTCGCGGGCCCCTCCGCCCGGTGTGGATCCTCCCGCTCACGCTTTTACCGTGCCACCCGCCAATATTTATAAAGTATTGTATGTGCCCTTAAGTCAGCAGGCTGTCTGGTTGTTTCTTGGCAGGGCTTCTTGAGGCCGGAGCGGGCATGGTTCGCCCGTGTTCCATATACCAGGCGAGAGCGAGACCGAAAGTAGAGTATAAAATTCCTCGCAGGGGAATTTTATACGTCCCTGACAAGGAATAACCAAACAGTCTGCATAAAATCACCAAAAGGGACAGGTCTCGGCACAAAAGTGTACCGGGTCTAGCTTTACTTCCGGGACCGTCCCCTCAATTGTAGAATTGTTTGATTAGTTTTCTTTGACTTTTGAAAGGAATTTTGGGAAGTTTGTTCTTGGGAAAATATTTGGTATCCGCCGCATCATCTCCCACTTTCAGCGTCTTGTTCAGCGCCTTATACTCATACCCAACCATCAAAACCTGCCCATACGTCTTACTTGGCTGAACGTGAACTCCCACAAGGCGAACCACCTCGCCCTTAACGCCGGTTTCTTCAAAAAGCTCTCTTCTCCCCGCTTCTTCCGAAGTTTCATTGACTTCCTGAAATCCTCCGGGAAGCGCCCACTTTCCCTTTTCAGGCTCGATACCACGTTTAATGAGAAGAAGATTACCTTTTGAATTTCTGACAAGACATGAAACGACGGGAACCGGATTCAAATAATTGATCCAGCCGCATTTTCCGCATATTTTTCTCTTGCGCCCATCAACGTGCTTCAGCCTTAAGACTGTAGTACACATGGGGCAGTATTTGAATGGTTTCATTTTCCAGCTGTTAGCTTATTTAAACACAGCGCCGGTTGACGCTGAAGTCACCTGTTTAGCGTATCTGTAAAGATATCCCGTCTTTACTCTCAATTCGGGTTTCTGCCATTTCTCTTTTCTTTTCGCGAGCTCTCCGTCGCCGACCAAAAGTTCCAGCCTTTTATTCGGAATGTCTATTTTAATTTTATCGCCTTCCTGTACCAGAGATATCGGTCCGCCTTCCTGAGCTTCAGGAGAAACGTGCCCTATAGCTGCTCCTCTCGTACCGCCCGAAAAACGGCCGTCAGTAATAAGCGCGCAGTCCTTATCGAGCCCTACTCCGGCAATAGCGGATGTCGGTCCCAGCATTTCCCTCATCCCGGGGCCTCCTTTGGGCCCTTCATACCTGATTACTACAACATCGCCTTTTTTGATCTTGCCATCAAGAATGGCTTTCATTGCATTTTCTTCAGCATCAAAAACTCTTGCAGGACCTTCATGCGTCAGCATACTCTCGGCTACCGCGCTCTTTTTAACCACAGCCCCATCCGGAGCCAAATTGCCAAAAAGAATGGCAAGCCCGCCGTCTTTTGTGTAAGGATTGTCAATACTGCGGATAACTTCAGTGTCCATATTTTTAGCGTCACGGATATTTTCCTTTACTGTTCTCCCCGATGCCGTGATCAAATCAAGATGAATAAGTTTTTTCTTATTTAATTCCGCCATTACAGCGCTGATACCGCCCGCCTGGTCAAGATCCTCCATATGATGGTATCCCGCAGGTGAAATTTTACAGAGGTTTGGGGTCTTTTCGCTTATTTTATTAAACTTTTCCAAGCTTAACGGAACTCCCGCCTCATTGGCTATCGCCGGCAGATGAAGAACCGTATTTGTGGAACTCCCGAGCGCCATTTCAACAGTGATAGCATTCTCAAAGGCTTTTTCGCTAGCGATATCTCTCGGCTTTATATTTTTCGCAACCAGCTCCATAATTTTCATGCCTGTTTCTTTTGCCAAACGGCTTCTTTTGGCGTTAACCGCCGGTATGGTGCCGTTCCCTGGCAGGCTTAACCCTATGGCCTCACTCAGGCAATTCATTGAGTTTGCCGTAAACATACCCGCGCATGATCCGCATCCGGGACAGGCTGATTCTTCAAGAATTTTCATTTCATTTTCCGACAAGTTGCCCGCTCTAACCTGGCCAACCCCTTCAAAAACACTTATGAGGTCCACGCTCTTTTTATTCGCCCTGCCCGACATCATAGGACCGCCGCTGATTAAAATAGACGGGATATTTACTCTAAGCATAGCCATTATCATACCTGGAATAATTTTATCGCAGTCGCATATACATACGAGACCATCAAAGGGATACGCCATTGCCATTGTTTCAACGGAGTCGGCAATGAGCTCTCTTGAAGGAAGAGAATATTTCATGCCATTATGCCCCATTGCGATGCCGTCGCACACACCGATGGTATTAAATTCCATTGGTGTACCGCCGGCCATACGCACACCTGCTTTTACCGCCTCGGCTAGCCCTCCCAGGTGCATATGCCCCGGAATAACTTCGTTAGATGAGTTAACAACACCTATGATGGGCCTCGAAAGCTCTTCGTCAGTATATGACAGCGCCTTCAAAAGCGAACGGTGCGGAGCCCTTTCTAAACCTTTTTTCATCTGATCTGATCTCATATTTCCTCCTATTTATAAGCAATCCCTTTTAATTCATCTACATACTGTCCCGCGGAATAAGCGGCAACCGCCCCGTCGCCGCAAGCCGTAACAATCTGATGCAAGACTTTTTGACAGCAATCACCCGCGGCATATACTCCATCCTTACTTGTTTTGCAGAAATTGTCAACCGGTATACAATTATGTTTATCCAGCTCTACAACCCCTTTAACAAATTCCGTATTGGGCTTCCATCCTACAAAAACAAATACTCCGCTTACGGCAAATTCTGAAAGATTTTTTGTTTTAACATTTTCTAAAACAATCTTTTCAATTTTTTCTTTCCCTGCAATCTCTTTTACGGTTGAGTTCCATACAACTTCGATCTTTTTATTCCCAAACGCTCTTTCCTGCAAAATTTTGGCGGCGCGGAACCTGTCCCTTCTGTGAATAATCGTGACCTTTCTCGCGAACTTTGTGAGAAACATGGCTTCCTCAACCGCAGTGTCTCCGCCTCCCACAACGACAACATCTTTGTCCCTAAAAAATGCGCCGTCACATGTGGCGCAATAAGAAACTCCTTTTCCTATAAACTCTTTTTCTCCGGGAATATCAAGTTTTTTTGGGCTTGCGCCGGTCGCAATGATAAGCGATAGCGCCTTAAAAGAACCTGCGTCAGACGTAACTTCAAAAATTTTTACCTTATCAAGAGTCTTTTCCGCTATTTCGCTTACGGTTCCGGCCATAGCGTCCAATCCAAACGCCGTGGCCTGTTTTTTAAATTTACTTACAATCTCAAAACCGCCGACACTTTCAAATCCGGGATAGTTCTCCACGACATCCGTCATTGTCGCCTGTCCCATAACAGAAAAACTTTCTATTAAAAGAACTTTCATTCTTGCTCTTGCCGCATAGATGCCTGCGGTATATCCCGCGGGTCCTCCGCCAATGATTATCGTGTCATATACATCCTGTGAAATATTCAAATTATTCACTTTCCCTTTCCCCAAATATCTTTGTACCTATCCTTACCATATTGGCGCCTTCTTGAATAGCCACCTTATAGGAATTTGTCATGCCCATCGAAAGATATTTCATCTGGACATTCGGGATGTTCGCTTCTCTTACTTTATCAAACACTTTTTTTGTTTCCGAAAAATATGGCCGCGCTTCTTCGGGATTACCCGTGAAAGGCCCCATTGTCATAAGTCCCATGACTTTTACATTTTTAAGCTGTGATATAATTTTTGCCAAATCAAGAACATCTTCCGGCATAACGCCAAATTTCTGTTCTTCCTTGCCGCTATTTACTTCTATCAGCACTTCCATCATTTTACCGATGGAAGAACACCTTTTATCAATTTCCTGCGCTATACCCACAGAATCCACCGTCTCAACTAGATCAAAAACACCAACTGCTTTCTTAACTTTATTCGCCTGAAGGTGCCCTATAAAGTGCCATTTAACCTTGCTGCCTATAACCTCGAAGGCTTTTTCGGCTTCCTGAACATAGTTTTCACCGATTATCTTTACTCCCGCGTCGACTGCCTGCTTGATCTCGTCCGGTGTTCTCGTCTTCGCCGCCGCAACCAGCTCTACCCCAAGGGGGAGTTCTTTCAAGATTTCGATAATGTTTTGCTTAATGTTTACGGACATTATTTTATGGTGTGCTTCTGTGGCTTTTTACTTTTAGAATAATCTTTTGGCTTTCTCACCTTTTTAATGTTCTCCAAAAGCCCCAGATCTTTCATCCTGTTGTAAATATCTATCCATACACAATCCATTTCACTATTAACTTCGCATTTGCCGTTTTTAATACCCCCGCATGGCCCGTTAAGAAGGCCTTTGGGACACCTTGTCGCGGGACAAATACCTCCAGTTTCAGCAAGCATGCACTCCCCGCACAAAGAACACTTCTGAACAAACTCCGCCTCTTTTAGGGTCATTTTTGAGATTTCGCCCTGAAAAAGAGTATCGTTCCCCGAAAAAACCATTTTCCTATTAATAATTTCTGAAAGTGCCTGCGCGCCGCCGCCGCAGGCATAACTTAAAATAACATCCGCAGAATCTATGCTCTCCTTATTATTTCTGCACAACCTATTAACTTCCAGGTAGTTGCATGCCGGATCAAGAACGACTTTTCCCATGATAACTTTGCCGTTTTTCTTTAGTTCCGTTTCCAGATTAACGAGCTGTGCTTCTCCTCCCGTTTTACATGTAGTTGCGCAAAGGTTACACCCTACAAGAAAGATTTTCTTGTAATTTTTAAGGAGCTTAAGCACTTCATCCATTGGTTTTTGCTTCGTTATTATCATACTTTTTTCCCAGTTTTACAGGACGCTTCCGCGAGCCCCGTCCTGTACTTTTCAATTGTTTTTCTTTAATATGCTCAAAACCTCATCCAACTGCCTGGAAATCCGGGTCAAGAGTTCCTTTTGCTCCCTCTGCGCCCTTTCCTGTTCAGCCTGAAGTTTTCTAGCCTCATTCGCCAGTTTTGTCATATCCCCTAATTTACTCAAATCAAACATAATAGGCTCCTTTTTACTCTGAATTGTAATTATATAGAATATTGTTTGATATTACAAGTATTAAGCGGCTTTACTCAAAAGAATCAGAACGGTAAAATTAAGCAAGGCTACAATAAGACAGGCCTGAAATATTCCAAGTACCGGCACAAGAAATGCGGCGGCCAAAATTGACCCTATACATGCTCCAAAAAGATCAAATCCATACATGAGTCCCGCCACTCCGCCGATTTTGTCAGTGTTATCCGAATAAATCTTATTTGCCAATGGAAACTGCACCCCTCCTATAAAACCGGCAACGATAGGAATGAATGGAAACACAATATTAGCACCAAACCACTCAAAAACTTCCGATTTCGCTCTTGAAAAT
>JBFZAV010000014.1:0-2633 GCA_041308745.1 Candidatus Omnitrophota bacterium
TCTTGTGTCCAGAGATTGTCATGGCTACTCTTTCAGGAATACCTGCTCTAATCATGTTCCTAATAGCGCTTCGCCTGAGGTCGTGAAACAACAATCCTGCTTTTTTAATTCTTTCACAGGATGTATTCCATGACTTTCTGAAGTAGCTTATCTTCTTTCCGTCTAAATGGAAAACAAACAAGCAATCCATTCTGCGCTGCCGGTGCAACTCTTTCAGGAGTTCCCATAGCTCAAGTTCCATGTACAGCGTCCGCCCTTCGCCATTTTTTGTTTCTCCAGGTTCCAGTCGAACTATGCCATCTCTCAGATTAACCTGGCCCCACTTCAACCCTAAAACTTCCGACTTTCTCCAGCCGGAAAAATAGACAAAGGTGAAAGCAGGCTTAAGATAAGCCGGAAGAGCCTCTAAGAACGCTAAAAAAGACAGTCTCGAAAACTTATTTTATACTGCTTCTTTCCTTTTAGCAGCCCACTCTTTTAGAGAAACTTTTAAAGTAGTCCAATAACTTATGGAAGGTTCTCCAAACTCATGATTTTTTTTTAAGCGCGCAATTTTTTTGTAACCAAAATTTTCCATATACCAATTAACGGTTTCCGGAAGATCAGCATTCGTTATAAGATTTTCTATCCCCTTTGAAAGCATATCCTCCATGCGGTATTCTTGAAGAAGATACCCTATACCTTTGCCCCGGTATTTTCTATCTACTACCATCAATTCAGTTTTTGCATTCTTAGAATCAAGAATTTTATAACCACAAAAACCGACCACATTTCCCTCCAACTTTGCCACGAAATAATTATCATAACTTAATTGCGGCATTTCAGCTGAAGGAATATAATGCATGTTTGCCTGCTTTAATAAACTCATGATTACTGGTTTATGTTCTTCTTTTGCTTTTTCGATAATTACGCACATTTATTAAAGACTTTCCTGAGAAAATGATTTTTATATACTTCCTTGATATAATTTTGATGTCTCCAGTAGTCTGGCGTGAGTTGCCACTTTTTGCCTACTTCATAATTGCAAGCTTCCGGCTGCCAAAAAAACTTACCTGCCATGTGATAGTTAGTAAGTTCACCAAAATATATTTTATCATCAACTAAATATAAATCCACGCGTATGGCATCAAAATATCTTCCTAAAGATTCGGCTAAATCTATCATAGCAGAGAGCTTTTTCGGCTTATCTTGACAAACTGCCTGCTTAAAACCTTTTTTTGCTCGTATATCCAAATATTTCCAGTCAGGTGTGTAGAAAGCTAATTTTACATCGCTAAGTCTATCGTAAATAGACTGAATTAAATGGCACTTTCCATGAAAAACAAAAAATTTATAATCGTTAGGTAGGTTTTCTTTATCGTCAAGCAACAATTTTTCAATTACTATTTTTGGTTTTATGCTCTGGTAAGCCCACTCGTGATTCATATAACCATAAGGCTTACTTAGCCACATTTTGCATTGAGCTATTATTTGCTTTGGGTCAAGCGAATTGCTTTTATCTACAATGATATATTTTCCTGAGGCATGGTTAGGTTTTATGACGTATTGTTCAGGTAGGCGTTTGAAAGGAATAGTTGTCGGCTTATCGGTAACATAAAACAAGGGCACTAAAATGTCCTTGGCTGTTTTTTGACCAAGTATAGCTTTTATATAATCTCTTACCCTGAACTTATCTGCTACCAACGGTAAAAGCGGGTTACGGTCATAAAGCTTCTTCCAGACAATCTTTTCTGGGAAGCTCTCGGGGTTTTTCAAGATTAGATTATGACCTGTTGCTTTTCTGAATTTTCTTTTTTCCCGAGGATAGCCTGCAAATTTTTGAAACAAAACAAAAAAATATCTATACGCTGAATATATTAAATAAACTAATTTAACTTTATCCATATTAGGTCTCTATTAGACTAGAAAGAAAGTATCAAAATTGCGCTAAGATATATCATAAATATTGATTATTTCAAGGCAACAGGTGGGCTGCCACCCTGTGGTTAGGCGGATTGGGTTAGAGCGGTCAGTCAAGGTTTTTGGTTTTCATGAAATAGTTCTTCAAATTCCACCGGTGGTCTGTACGCCGGTTAAGAATACAGACGCTTGCGCGTTGTATTCTTGCTAAACGAAAAAGGTAAGCCGAATCTGCACATCTTCTATGGTTAGCTATTTTTACAGACGAACCTCTTCGCCCTTGAGAGTTTTGAAAAAGCTTTCTGTGGTAGCGTTGTTTTAAGAATTGCCTTTGCGAGATATAATGATAAAAAAGCTATAACGCAAAAGAGCGGCTACGTATTCATTAGATACGTAGTGGACGTACCGATACGAGTTATGAATAACGTCTTTGGGATGCTTGCGCTGGACAATGGCCAACGTCAGGGCGGAGCGGTATCAATATTATGAGAAACAGAGTAACCGATGGCTTTTCTGACAAATAAATCCAGCATGACGGCAAGATAGACAAAACCGTTGCGGATACCAATACAGGTGGTACTCGCGGTCCGTACTTGCTTGGTAGTTGTCACAACAAGATTTTCTGTGAGATTGGGGTAAATTCGTTGTCTGTGATTACTTGCCTTTGTTTTGATCCAGCGACTTTTGTTTTGCTTAAGGGGGCCCCGTTCGCGCATTATGCGTAACACTTTTTT
>JBFZAV010000015.1:0-6866 GCA_041308745.1 Candidatus Omnitrophota bacterium
CTGTTAACTGATCAGAAATTAAATCTGTAACACTCATACATTTTCTCCTTAATAAATTATTCTTATCCCTGGCCACTAGTCACTAGCGACCAGCTACTGTCATTACCAACTGGCCTTTTTAACACCCGGTATATCCCCGCGAGAAGCCAATTCCCTGAAACAGATTCTGCATAACTTAAACCTCTTAAGATATCCCCTTTTTCTTCCGCATATCTGACATCGGGTTACTATCCGCGTGCTGAATTTGGGCTTTTTTTGTGCTTTCAATATCAAACATTTCTTCGCCATATCTTTCCTTTTCTTATTTTTTAACAAACGGCATGCCGAACTTTTCAAGTAATGCCATTGATTCCTGTACCGTTTCCGCGCTTATCACAAAACATATATCCATACCGTGTGCAATCGGTATTTTATCAAGCTCGAGTTCCGGAAAAATAGTCTGTTCCTTTATCCCGAGAGTATAATTCCCATCTTTATCAAAAGCTCTTCGCGATACTCCCCTAAAGTCCCTGATTCTGGGTATAACAAAATTTATCAGCCTGTCAACAAAATCATACATAACGTCTTTTCTTAAAGTTACCTTAACGCCTACCGCGGAACCTTCTCTTATTTTAAAGTTGGATATCGATTTCTTGGCCCTCGTAACTACCGGCCTCTGGCCGGTGATAGCGGCAATCTCATTGCGAATTGGTTCAATAAGATCCTTATTGCTCGCAAGATCCTTCAAGCCCACATTTACCACAACTTTTGTAATCTTGGGAACCTGCATTCTATTTTTATACCCGAACTCCTTTATAAGTTCCGGTACTATTCTTTTTTCATAGTCTTGCTTTAATCTTGTAGCCATTTATTTCTTACTCCTGGTTTTTATAAAACTTCTTTGCAATTTTTGCAAAAACGAACCTTGCTCCCGTCTTTTAACAAATCAAACCCAACACGGGTTGATTGATTACATCCCTTGCAGACAACTGCAAGGTTAGACATGCGAATCGGGTTTTCTCTCTGTATAATCCCGCCCTTATCGTCCTGTTTTGTTCTGCGCTGGTGTTTTTTTGAAAAATTAACACCCTGCACAATAGCTTTCTCATCGGCCGGATAAACCTTCAGCACTTTCCCGGTTTTCCCCCTGTCTTTTCCTGCCAGAACCTTTACCGTATCGTTTTTCTTTATATGAAACATCTTTGCTCCTATTAAATTTAAAAGATCTATATTACTTCCGGAGCGAGAGAGACTATCTTCATAAAGTTCTTTTTTCTAAGCTCTCTGGCTACCGGACCAAATACACGTGTGCCTCTTGGGTTCCCGTCTTTATCAATAATTACAACTGCATTATGGTCAAATCTCAAAATTGTGCCGTCTTCTCTGGCAATTGGCCGCGCTGTCCGCACTATAACGCCTCGAACGACAGTGCCTTTTTTGACTTCAGCGGTAGGAGTTGATTCTTTTATATTGCAAGTAACAACATCACCGATTTTCGCTACTCTCTTGCCGGATCTGCCAATTACGCCAATAATTGAAGCTACTTTCGCCCCCGTGTTATCGGCAACCTCTAGTTTACTTTGCATCATCAACATGGCTAATTACCCCTTCTGTACTTTTTCTAAAATTTCTGTTATTTTCCAAAAGACATCTTTTGAAGTATGTCTTGTTTCAATCATTTTTACCTTGTCGCCAATAGCCGCTTTGTTCTCTAAATTGCGCGCCTTAACTTTTTTATTGCTTGTAACAAACTTTTTATAAATAGGATGTTTTTTTCTCATCTCTATCTGGACTGTGGCGACTTTGCTCATTTTGTCGCTTATAACCGTTCCCACAAGAACTTTATTTATCTTTTTATTTCTCACTTTTTTTCTCCTTCAAGATTGTTAAACATCTGGCAATATCTTTCTTGAGCAAGTTAAACCTATGGGGTCTTTCAGCATGCCCCGAAGAACTTTCCTGTCTTATTTTAAAAAGTTCCTCCTGTAAAGCCCTAACTTTCTCCTGTATTTCAGCATCTGTCATATTGCGTAATTCACTAGGCTTCAACTTACTCCTCCTCTTGCTACAAACCTTGTCTTAATAGGCAATTTGTGCGCAGATAAACGCATCGCTGCGCATGCCATAGACTGCGGAATACCTTCCATCTCAAACAGTATTCTCCCTTTTTTAACAACCGCTACCCAGCCTTCAGGAGCTCCTTTTCCTTTACCCATACGAGTTTCAGCCGGTTTCTTAGTGTATGACTTATCCGGAAAAATACGTATCCACATCTTGCCGGCCCTTCCGGTTTTTCTCTGAATAGCTACCCTGGCGGCTTCGATCTGCTTATCCGTGATCCAGCCGGTTTCCAGCGCCTTCAATCCGAATTCGCCGAAATCAAGAGTGCTCGCTCCATGGCTGGCGCCTTTTCTTCTTCCTCTATGGTGTTTTCTGTATTTTACTCTTTTGGGCATTAAAGCCATGATGCGTTACTCCTTATTTTGTTCCTGTTCTTCAAGAACTTTTACTTCTTTTTTTCTTCTTACCGAGCCCAACTTTTCACCTTTAAAAATCCATACCTTTATACCGATTTTGCCATAGGTTGTTTTAGCCTCCGAAAAACCATAATCTATGTCTGCTCTTATCGTTTGAAGAGGAACCTTCCCCCATTTGTAACCTTCGGCTCTGGCTATTTCTGCTCCGCCCAATCTGCCTGCGCATCTGATTCTTACTCCTACACCGCCAGCATCCCTAACCGACTGGATACACTTTTTCATAACTCTTTTAAAAGCCGCTCTTTTCACAAGCTGGAAGGCTATGCCGTCGGCAACAATCTGGGCATCTAGCGCTGGATTTTTAACCTCTTTTATATCGATAAAAAGCTTATTATCCTGTCCTACGATGGACTGGATAGCATCCTTAAGACCTTCTATCTGGGCTCCTTTGCGCCCGATAAGCATGCCGGGTTTACCTGAATAGATGATTACTCTCACCCTTTTCGTAGCTCTTTCAATTTCTACGTGGGAAATAGACGCTGTTGTAACATCCCTTTTAATGAGTTCCCTTATTCTTGCATCCTGGATTAATCTCTCGGGAAACTCCTGTTTTGTGGCAAACCATCTGCTGTTCCAATCTCTTGTGACGCCTATTCTCGTGCTAAATGGATGGACTTTTTGACCCATGATTATTTACTCTCCGTTTTTTTCTTCTTTTTCGTTTTTACCGGCTCCTTCGCCTTATGAACTTTATCAAGCTCAATGTATATGTGCGCAGTCCTATGCCTAATGGATGAAGCCCTACCCATTGTAGCGGCTCTGTATCTAACCAGCATGGGGCCCTCATTTGCCGTTATCTTTGAGATAAAAACATCATTGCCAAGCAATTTATCCTGCCTGTTATTATTCAGGTTTGCAAAGGCTGAATTCAGCACTTTTGCTATGGGTTCTGCGGCGCTTTTATTTATTTCATTTAAAATATAACCCGCTTCTTCGACCGTTTTACCTTTAACCAAATCGGTAACGAGCCTGACCTTTCTTGACTGTATCCTAATATATTTTCCTTCTGCCTTAGCTAACATTATCTTTTCCTTTTTTTACTGTTCTCTATTTACCGTTCACTGTTCACTGTTCGCTATATTATGTTTTTTCCTGAGAAACCTTTGTCGCAGCCCCGTGACTTCTGAAAATTCTGGTCGGCGCGAACTCTCCAAGCTTATGACCAACCATATTTTCCGTAACAAAAACTGATTGAAAACTTTTTCCAGTATGTACAGAAAATGTCATTCCCACAAAGTCCGGCAAAACTGTTGATCTTCTTGACCAAGTTTTAATAGGTCTTTTAGAACCCGATTGTATCATCTGGTCGACCTTCTTCCTTAATTTTTCATCAATAAAAGGTCCTTTTTTTACAGAACGAGACATATATTATTTCCTCCGTTTAAGTATTTTGCTGCTTGATGCCTTTTTCTTTTTACGAGTCTTCAAGCCTTTTGTAATTTTACCCCAGGGAGTACATGGATGACGTCCACCGCTTGACTTACCTTCTCCTCCGCCCATCGGATGGTCTACGGGGTTTTTGGCAACGGCTCTTGATTTTGGCCTTTTTCCGCGATAAATATTTCTACCGGCCTTACCAAGTTCCACATTTTCGTGATCCAGATTACCTACTTTACCGATTGTTGCAAAACATTCTTCCGAAACAAGTCTGACTTCTCCGCTGGGGAGTTTTATATGCGCCTGTCCGCCGTCTTTCGCCGCAAGCACCGCGGAATTGCCGGCGCTTCTTGCCATCTGAGCGCCTCTCCCGGGTGTAAGCTCGATACAACAGATTTCGGTTCCGAGCGGCATATCTTTTAAAGCCATCGCGTTCCCAATTTCAATTTTGGCGCCTTTTCCGCACATTATACTCACGCCGGAACGCAGGCCGTCTGTCGCAATAGTGTATTTCTTTTCGCCATCGGGATACTTGACCAGCGCAATATTTGCGGAACGGTTCGGATCATATTCGATTGCCTCGACGATTCCGTTTATTCCTTTTTTCGAATAACCAAAATCGATAATTCTGTATCTTCTTTTATGTCCGCCGCCCCGGGCGCTTGATGTTATGCGGCCTCTATTGTTTCTGCCGCCGGTTTTATTCAAAGCTTCCATCAAAGACTTTTCCGGCTTTTTGCCTTTTGTAAGTTCACTAAAATCTAAAACGCTTGACCAGCGTGTTCCCGGCGTTCTTGGTCTGTACTTTTTAAGTCCCATATTAGGTTACCTCTATTTTACTTTCTGGTTTTAATGTAACAATTGCCTTTTTCCATGTTGAAGTCATGCCCTCTTTGTATCTTACTCTTTTCCTTTTACCGGGCACATTCATCATGTTTACAGAATCAACTTTTACCTTATAAAGCTCCTCTATCGCTTTTTTCACTTCAATCTTATTCGCATCTTTTGCAACCCTAAAAAGATACTTGTTGTTAACAAGCATGTTTGAGCCCTTTTCGGTTCTCATCATCTTTAAAATTTTACTGTGTATCGTTTTCATTTTAACCTCTCAGACAAATTCTCTAACGCATCTTTCTCGATAATTATGTAATCATTCAGCAGTATATCTCTGGCGTTTATGTTTTTACTTTCCTTAATGCTTACGCCCTTCAGATTTCTTGAAGATCTTTTTACATCCGTGCTTGCGTCCAGCACGATAACAATAGCTTTTTTATCGATTTTAAGTTTATCCATTATTTCCTTAAACTCTTTTGTTTTGGCCTTTTTCACTTCTATTTTAACTATCGGCTTTATCATATTTTCAAGAAGTCTTGCGTTAAGGCTCGATAAAAGCGCTCCCCTTAATGCTTTCTTAGGCATTGAGTAGCTTAAATCGCGGGGTTTTGGAGGGAATACAACACCGCCGTGCCGCCATATCGGGTTTCTTGTCGATCCTACCCTGGCGCGTCCGGTACCTTTCTGTCTCCATGGCTTAACTCCGCCGCCGGCCACATCGCCTCTATTTTTGGCTTTAGCGGTCCCCTGACGTTTGTTAGCCTCATACATTTTTATAGCTTCATAAAGTAACTGTTCATTTACGGTGCCGTCAAAAAGGTCCTTATCAAGCTGGATATTATCCACTACCTTTCCATCAAGCCCGTATACTGGTAATTTTGTTTTAAGCTCTTTCATGACTATTCTTTGCTTTCCCCTTGGGTTTCTGGAACTTCTTCCTGTTTTCTCGGAGCTATAGGTTTCTTTAGCGCATACTTTATAACTAAATAAGAGCCGTTTGCTCCCGGCACAGCCCCTTTGACCAAAATTGTATTGTTTTCTTTATCCACATCGACCACTTTAAGATTCTGCACGGTATTCTTTTCGCTGCCCATATGTCCCGGCAATGTATGCCCTTTGAAAACCCTTGATGGAAAAGCGCTTGATCCGATGGAACCCGGAGCCCTATGAAACATGGATCCGTGCGTGTCTCTTCCGCCTTTCCAATGATGTCTTTTCATGCCGCCTTGAAATCCCTTACCCTTTGAAACACCTACAACATCAATAAAATCGCCTTTCTCAAACATTTTATTTGTAATTTCGGCGCCAATTTCCATGTCAGGTTTCCCTTCGCAAGGCACTTCCTTAACGAATTTCATAGGCTTTACCTTCTTAGACTTCAAGTATTCTCTCTGCGGTTTCTTTACCCGGCTTTCTTTGGTCTCATCAAAGCCAAGGCATATGGCATTATAGCCATCTTTTTCCTCAACCTTAACGGCCTGAACAACGCAAGGACCAGCCTCTAATACCGTAATAGGCACTCTCACGCCATTCTTGTCAAAAATCTGGGTCATTCCTAATTTTTTACCTAATATGCCTTTAATCATTTTTACCTCGTCTTACTTAATTTCAACGTCAACACCAGCAGGAAGATCAAGTTTCCTCAAAGCATCAATCGTCTTCGATGTTGGATCTTTTATGTCCAATAATCTTTTATGTGTCTTAAGTTCAAACTGCTCTCTGGATTTTTTATCCACATGCGGAGATCTTAACACTGTATAAAGTTCCCTTTTTGTCGGTAAAGGAATAGGACCTACAACCGTAGCCCCCGTCTTTTTTACAGTATCAACAATCTCTTCCATGGACAAATCGAGAAGTTTGTGATCAAAAGACTTTAACTTTAATCTTACTATCTGTGATTCTTTCTTCTTAGCCATTTTTCCCTCGTATATCGTATGTCGTATGTCGTATATCGTTCTTTTTTACCTATCATATACCTCACACCGATATACGATAGCCGATTTACTTCGTACGATTATGCAATTATCTCCGCTACTACTCCAGCTCCTACCGTGTGTCCGCCTTCTCTTATCGCGAACCTTAACTCTTTTTCCATAGCTACCGGACTGATTAACTCTATCTCCAGTGTAACGTTGTCCC
>JBFZAV010000016.1:0-5486 GCA_041308745.1 Candidatus Omnitrophota bacterium
ACTTGGCATTTTTTATTTTTTTGGCCTCTTCCTCAAATACCCTTATAAAGGTTGTGCCGATAATTTTTCTCTTCTTCTCGGGATCCACTACATTTTTAAGCGCATCAAGAAATCTTTTTTCCGCTTTAACAACTTTTAGATCCAGTTTTATGTGTTTTGTAAAAAGATCTTTTACTCTTTCTGCCTCATTTTTTCTTAAAAGACCGTTATCGACAAAAATGCAGTGTAATCTTTTTCCCAAGGCTTTATGCAGAAGAACCGCGCTCACGGTTGAATCGACGCCGCCGGATAGCCCCAGCACCACATGGTCCGTTCCAACCTGCTTGTTTATTTCGCACACCTTTCTTTCGATAAATGATTTCATCGTCCATGTTTTTTTGCATTTACAGATATTGAAAAGGAAATTTTGTAATATTTTGTTGCCATTATGGGTGTGTACGACCTCTGGATGAAACTGTACGCCATAAATATTTTTTTCTGGATTCACAAATGCGGCTACTTTTGTATTTTCGCTGTTTGCTATAGCTTTAAACCCTTCCGGAAGCGTGCCCACCTTGTCTCTGTGGCTCATCCAGACAACACCTTTTCCGTCAATCTCTTTAAAGAGGTCGTCTTTTGTGTTGAAGCTAACCAGGGTGTGTCCGTATTCCCGCTTGCCGCTTTTTATTATGTTGCCTCCGGCAAGTTTTCCGATTAACTGCATGCCGTAGCATATGCCGAGAATAGGAACTCCAAGTGAAAGTATTTCTTTCTTAAAAGTCGGGGCGCCTTTATCATAAACGCTGGAAGGCCCGCCGGAGAAAATTATTCCCGCGGGATTGATTTCTTTAATTTTTTCTATTTTTACGTTTGGGGGTACTACAACAGAATGTACCTGATGCTCTCTTATTCTTCTGGCAATCAGCTGTACATACTGAGAGCCAAAATCAACTATTAAGATATCCTCTTTTTTATTCATGAAAATTATACTCCTGTGTATTTTTTCCATGCATCTTCAAGCTTTGGATTATTCACCCAATCAAGAAGATAACTTGTGAAGGCTTCTCCGGTGGAGCCTTTTTCTCTTCCCGTAATAATAAGTTTTTTCTCGAATTGGCCGCATATTTCAAGCGCCATATCAAGCTTTTTTGCCCTTTCGGGGAATCCTACATGCCTCATCAGCATGGCGCTCGCCCTTATCATGGAGGAAGGATCGGCATAAATATCCCGCCCCTCTTTTACCATTCTTGGGGCGCTTCCGTGGATTGCCTCAAACATAGCCCATTTTTTTCCTATGTTTGCGCTTCCCGCTGTTCCTACTCCGCCCTGAAGCTGCGCCGCTTCGTCGGTAAGTATATCACCATACAGGTTGGGAAGCACTATAACCTGAAAATCTTTTCTACGCGCCTCATCGAGAAGTTTTGCGGTCATTATGTCAATATACCACTCATCCTGTTCTATACCGTATTTTTTATACTCAAGAGCCATTCTTTTGGCTACTCTTGAAAATCTGCCGTCTGTTGTTTTTATCACATTGGCCTTGGTAACCGCGGTAACTCTTTTGTAGCCGTTATTTTTGGCGTATTCGAAAGCCATTCTTATAATTCTTTCAGATCCCTGTTCGGTTATGATCTTAAAATCAACGCTTAAATCCGGTGTTACATCAATGCCTCTTGACCCCAGAACATAGGCGCCTTCGGTATTCTCCCGGAAAAACGTCCAATCGATCCCTTCTTTCGGGATTTTTACCGGCCTTACATTCGCGAAAAGATCAAGTTCTCGTCTCATCGCGACATTGGCGCTTTCTATGTTTGGCCACTCGTCTCCGGCCTGTGGTGTTGTTGTCGGGCCTTTTAATATCACATGGCAGCTTTTTATTTCCGCAAGGACATCGTCAGGGATCGCTTTTCTATGTTTTGCCCTGTTTTCTATTGTAAGTCCGGATATATCCTTGAAGGCAACCTTCCCGGCCTTTTTTTCTTCCGTTAGCATATATTCAAGCACTCTCTGGGAATGTTTAGATATTATTTTACCGATACCGTCTCCCCAGCAGACACCGATAATAATAGGCTCTAGTGAACTATAATCTGTCCACTCCTCGCCCTTTTTCATCTTTTCAACCCTTTCAAGCTGTTCTCGGACGAGTTTGCCAAAGTGCTCTTTTGCTCTTTCTATATTATCGCTCATTTACTTTTTCCACGCTCCCTTTTTCATGCTTTCCAATTCGCCCCGCAATTTCTCAACTTCCTGTTTAAGCTTTTCAATTTCCTGCATTAGCATTTTTACATTGTGACTTACTTCGTAATATTCCCACCACTCGAGAGCCATGCGGCACCTCCCGGTTATGTTATTTTTTGACACATGAAGCTTTAATAAATCCTTTGAAAAGCGGATGCGGCTTATCGGGTTTCGATTTAAACTCCGGATGAAACTGACATGCTACAAACCAAGGATGATCTTTAAGCTCTATCATTTCAACCAAATTAGCCTTTGCGTGTATGCCTGAAAAAATAAGCCCCTTCTTTTCAAATTGTTTTCTGTATTTATTGTTAAACTCGTATCTGTGCCTGTGCCTTTCCCAAATAATAGCTCTATTGTACGCCTTATTTGCCTTTGTGTCATGCTTAAGTTTGCATTCATACTTGCCAAGTCTCATTGTGCCGCCCATCCATTTTATATCCTTCTGCTCCGATAAAAGAGAAATAACCGGATGAGCTGTTTTTTTGTTAAACTCTGTTGAGTTGGCATTTTTGAGCTTACAGGCATTACGGGCAAACTCAATTATGGCTATTTGCAGGCCAAGACAAATTCCCAAATACGGTATTCTGTTTTCGCGCGCGTATCTGGCGGCAACCAGTTTGCCTTCGATCCCCCTGTCGCCGAAACCCCCCGGCACAAGAATGCCATCTACGCCTTTAAATGTCTTATCCAGTTCATTTTTTGAAAGCTTATCAAGATTGTCCGATTCGATTTTTACCAGGTTGAGCTTTGTGTTATTTGCGATCGCGCCATGCTGCAATGATTCATCTATTGATTTATAGGCGTCCTGCAAAGTTATATACTTACCGACTACGGCAATTTTTACCGTTTTGGGCGCTTGTTCGCGGATTTTTACGATCTTCTGCCATTTGCTGTCAGGTTTCCCATTTCTATATTTCAGGTTCAGTTTTTTGAGGATTGTTCTGTCCAGGCCGTGATTACTGTAAAGAACCGGTATTTTGTAAATATCGTTTACATCAAGCGCTTCAAACACGCAGTCTTCCTGCACATTGCAGAAAAGCGCTATTTTTTCCCTGGAATCTTTAGAAATATGAAAACTGGTGCGCACCAAAAGAATTTCGGGCTGTATACCTATTTCTCTAAGCTTGCCCACGGAATGCTGAGTCGGCTTCGTTTTAAGTTCGCCCGCAGATTGAATATACGGGAGAAGGGTCAGATGTATGTTAATTGCGTTACCGCTCCCAAGTTCATTTTTAAACTGACGAATGGCTTCCAAAAACGGCAGGCCCTCGATATCGCCAACCGTTCCCCCAAGCTCAACAATTACGATATCAAGGTTATAATTCTTCTCCAACGCTTTTATTTCTGATTTAATTTCATTCGTAATATGAGGAATAACCTGAACTGTCCCACCCAGAAAATCCCCCCTTCTTTCTCTGGTAATAACTTTTTGATAAATTTTTCCAGTAGTAATATTGCTTAGTTTAGCCAGGGGAGAGTTTGTGTACCTAAAATAATGCCCCAGGTCCAAATCGGTTTCGGCGCCGTCATCAGTCACATATACTTCACCGTGCTGATATGGGTTCATCGTTCCCGGATCGACATTTATATACGGATCACATTTTAAAATGGCAATTTTGTAACCATTCCATTCCATGAGCTTCCCGATTGATGCGGAAGCAATACCCTTGCCAAGACTCGAAACAACGCCGCCGGTAATAAATATGTATTTAGCCATATTATTTCCTTTCGAAAACATTTTTATTAGCGTTTCTTTTCTTTAATTTTGTCGGATATTCTCCGTTAAAACATGCCGTGCAGAAAGACTCGCCGCTTCCGTTTGCGGCCTCTATCATTCCTTCCAGGCTTAAATATTTCAGGCTGTCGGCGCCTATAAACTCGGCTATTTTTTCGATCGAGGGAAGCTTGTTCGCTATGAGCTCCTTGCGATTCGGGAAATCTATGCCGTAAAAACACGGAAATTTTATTGGAGGACAGCTTATCCTCATATGTATTTCTTTTACGCCCGCTTCCTTTAAAGCTTTTAAGCGGCCTTCCGTAGTTGTACCGCGAACGATGGAATCTTCCACAACCACAACTCTCTTTCCTTTAAGAATACTTTTAACAGGATTTAGTTTAATTTTAACACCATGCTCCCTCATCTCCTGCGACGGCTGTATAAAAGTTCTTCCGATGTAGTGATTTCTTATTATGGCAAATTCAAATGGGAGCCCGCTTTCGGACGCATACCCAAGAGCCGCGTAATTTCCGGAGTCGGGAATGCTTATAACAATATCCGCGCTGACGGGATGTTCCTGGGCAAGTTTTTTGCCAAGATTCCTCCTTACCTCATAAACACTTTTTCCAAAAATATTGCTGTCGGGCCTCGCAAAATATATCAGTTCAAAAATACACTGGGCTTTTTTAACGGTCTCGAATGGTTTTAATGATTCAAGCCCCTTGTCGGATATTATGACAATTTCTCCCGGTTCTACTTCTCTAATAAATTTTGCGCCGATAAGGTCAAAACAGCAGGTTTCGCTGGCAACAACATATGTTCCGTCCTTTTCGCCAAGGCACAGCGGCCTGATTCCGTAGGGATCCCTTACGGCTATCATTTTTTTCTCTGTTAAAAAAAGCAGCGAATACGCTCCCTCTGCCCTTTTTAATGCCTCAATTAATTTTTCGCGGATAGTCTCTTTTTTGGATCTTACCAATAGGTGTAGTATTATTTCTGAATCCATGGAGGTCTGAAAAATAGCCCCCTCTTTTTGGAGCTCGTTTCTTAAATTTGCCGTGTTGGTAAGATTTCCATTATGAGCTATGGCGATTGAAAATTTATCATGGCTTATAAGAAACGGCTGGGCGTTTTTGATTATGCTTGAACCGGTTGTCGAATATCTTACGTGTCCTATAGCAGTATGGCCTTTTAAGGATTTCAATTTATCCTTTGTCATGACTTCCTGAACGAGCCCCATGCCGATGTGCTGCCTTATGCGTTTTCCGTCCGATACGGCGATCCCGCAGGATTCTTCGCCTCTATGCTGCAGAGAAAAAAGCCCCAGGTATGTTATTTCCGCGGCTTGGGGGTTATTGTAAATGCCAAAAATCCCGCAATATTCCTTTTTATCCATTTTTCCTGCTTTTATAGTATTCCTGGATGGAACAAACCTCGATCCCGTATTTTGCAATCGACTCCATCCCGTTTATAGATGCCTGCGCTCCCGAAAGTGTTGTTATGCATGGTATGCCCCTCATTACCGCCGCGCTGCGAATTTTAGAGCTGT
>JBFZAV010000017.1:0-8571 GCA_041308745.1 Candidatus Omnitrophota bacterium
ATTTGTCTTTACTCATGATAAAAATTAAAACTCACTTAATCCTATCAAGCGTTTTCGCAACAAGGTGGTTTGCTTTTATAGGCATGAAATGAACGCCGTCGCACAGATCTTTTATCGCAAGCATTATGTCCGCCGAAATTGCAACAGACTCTGAAACAACGTCGCTCGTCTTTTCGATTCTTTCAATAATATCTTCCGGAACGGACACCCCGGGTATATTTGCGTTCATAAAACGCGCCATCTTGGCGGAACGCAAAGGAACAATGCCTCCCAAAATCTTAATTTTAGACCTGAAACTCTTAATATTGTTTAGAAATTTCTCGAAACTTTTTACATCAAAAATTGCCTGCGTCTGGAAAAACTCGGCGCCTTCGGATACCTTTTTTTCCATTTTTATTATTTCGGGTTCAAGCGGGTCCGCTCCCGGGTTTACAACCGCTCCTATAAAAAATTCCGGCGCTCCCTCCAGTTTTTTCCCGGATAAATCCACTCCCTTCTGGAGCTCGCTCGCGGCATGTAGAAGTGTTGAGGAATCAAGGTCGTATACAGGCTTCGCCTCGGGATGATCTCCAAGAAGCGGATGATCCCCCGTCATCAGAAGAACGTTTCTTATACCGAGAGAAAACGCCGACAGTAAATCCGACTGTAAGGCAATGCGGTTCCTGTCTCTACATGTAATCTGACAAATGGGTTCGAACCCGTTATCTATCAAGTGTTTGCTTGTCGCTATGGAGCCGAGCCTCATTACGGCGCTCTGCTGATCGGTAACATTAACGCCGTCAACCCTACCTTTGACGCACTCAAGCTCACTCAGTATGCCCCGTATATCAACGCCTTTGGGCGGGCCTATTTCCGTGGTGATAACAAAAATATTTTTATTTAATTTATCTCTTAGCGTCTGCATTTTGATCCTCAAAAGCTCTGTAAACATTTCTCATAAGTATTGAAACAGTAACGGGCCCCACTCCTCCGGGAACGGGCGTTATGCTTGAAGCCTTTTTACTAACCTCTTCAAAAGAAACATCTCCCATTATTTTACCGTCAAGATGATTAATACCCACGTCAATGACAACCGCTCCGTCTTTTACCCAGTCAGCCTTCACCATTTCCGCCTTGCCGACCGCAACAACCAGTATATCCGCCCTTTTAGTGTGGCTCTTGATATCACCCTTTTCTGAAGTCGCTATCTGACAAACCGTAGTTGTGGCAAACTCATTAAGCATCATCAAGCTTAAGGGCTTACCCACAATGGGCGAATGCCCGATAAGAACAACCTCTTTACCATAAAGATTTATCCCGAGAGAGCTGATTATTTTCATAACAGCTCCTGGCGTGCAAGGCACGAGGTGCGCATCGCGCCTCAGTATCCTTCCCAGATTTCCCGGATGTATGCCCTCTGCGTCCTTTGACGGCAGGATACTGTTTATTATTTTGTCATGATCAAGGTGCTTTGGAAGCGGCTGCTGAATTATGATCGCGCTTACCGATTTATCTTTATTAAGTTTTTCTATTTGCTTAATGAGATCCGTTTCTTTTATTGCCCCATCCAGCTTGATAGTGCAAAAGTCTATACCCACTTCCTTGGCCGCTTTTTCCTGCATTTTCACATAGATTGCCGACTCGTCCTGGACCCCCACTGATATTGAAACAAGTTTTGGGGCCCGCCCGTACCGGGCAGCCGCTTCCTTTGTTTTTTCGGAAACAACAGCCAGCAGTTTTTTTGCTATTTCTCTTCCGTTTATTATATTGGCCATCTTACTTACCCTCTAAGTATTCGTTTACCTTCTGAGAAATTTCAATTTCAGACTCATGAATAAATTGCCCGAGCTTATTTAACGTATTTAAGGTTTCTTTTTTATAAGATTCATCGATTATATCTTTTAAATTTATTTTAACCTCATAACCGGCGGAATCAAACGCGCTTCTTAAAAGGTGCGCCGCGCAGGCAACATCCGTAAGCAGATTTTTATTCCCGTTCTCCAGCAAAAACCGGGTAATATCCATTGAAGTGTGGCATTCGATAGCGATCATAAGAGGAACTTCTGTAGCCGTTTTGAGCTCCGCCTGTTTATCTCCGCCGCCCGATATTTTTTTCATTAAAGCGGCGAACACTCTGCAGTCTTCCTCGATAAGAGAAGTAAGCTTCTTCATGCTTTCTTCCTGCTCCGTGATAGTCACAAGGAGCAGTTCGGGACTGAGTTCGCTTCGCTCTTTCTTTACGCTGTATCTGAGAACCATAAGATTGAGCCCTGCCCCTAAAGCGCCCACTAAAGCCGCGGCGCTTCCGCCTCCGGGAGCAATAGTTTTAGAAGAAAGCTCGGTCAGATACTTTTCTAAACTCTCTTTTTTGTAGTTATAGTTCTCGTTCAAAACAGTCCTTTCGTTTCGCCTGTTTTTACATCAACATCTATTTTAACGCCTCTTGGCTTTTTGTCCAGACCCGGCATCGTATAAACACCTTCACACACAACCTGGATATAACCTGCCCCGTTGGCCAAATCAAGATCCTCCACCTGCAATTTAAAACCTCTGGGCCTGCCCTTCTTGTTGGGATTATTCGAAAGCGATAGGTGAGATTTTGCTATGCAAACCGGAAGATCGGCCATTTTGGCATGTTCAATAATTTTTATTTTTTCTTCAACCTGTTCGGAATACTTAACATCACTGGCGCCGTACATTGATTTTGAGATTCTCTCAACCTTACTCTTTATCGACATATCCAGCGGATAAAGATATCTGAACTGGGATTTTACCTTTGAAGCCGCAATTACTGCTTTTGCAAGATCCGTTCCGCCCTTAGAGCCGTTTCTGAAAACTTCGCTTATCGCCATCCCCTGAACCCCGATAGCTTCCGTCCTTCTTGCTACTACATCAATTTCTTTTTTGGTGTCAGAGTCGAATCTGTTAATGCACACAACGACGGGAACGCCGAACATCTTGAGGTTTTCAATCTGTTTTTCAAGATTGGAGCAGCCTCTATCCACCGCTGAAAGATTCTCTCTTAAAAGTTCAACCGGGGTTTTGTCGCCTTTTAGCTTATAATCTCCGCTGTGAATTTTAAGAGCCCTTACCGAGCAGTTTATCACAACAACATCCGGTATAATCCCGGCCTGACGGCACTTAATATCAAAGAATTTTTCCGCGCCAAGATCCGCGCCGAAACCCGTTTCAGTAATTACATAATCCGAAAGTTTAAGCGCCATCTTATCCGCGATAACAGAGCTGGAGCCGTGAGAAATATTCGCAAAACAGCCCGTATGAACAAAACACGGCGTCCCTTCGGACGTCTGCAGGAGATTTGGATTCAATGCGTTTTTCATAACGACAGTCATCGCGCCGGCAATTCCCAAGTCTTCCGCCGTAACGGGCCTTCCCTTTTTATCAAACCCAACAACAATTCTTCCAAGCCGTTCACGCAGATCTTTAAGATCCCGGGAAAGTGAAAGTATTCCCATACACTCGCCAGCGGCTGTTATGTCAAACCCGGTTCTCCTATTAACGCCGTGAAGCTTCCCTCCGCCGCCGATTGTTACGTTTCTTAGCGCCCTGTCATTAAGATCAAGCAGTCTCTTTATCGTAACTCCATCTTTTTCGAGGTCAGGAAAGAGTTCCCAGAATAACGCATTATCGACCATTGAAGCGCACAGGTTTTGCGCTATGGCAACGGCATGCGTGTCTCCCGTTAAATGAAGATTTATTTCTTCGCTCGGCAGTACTTGCGATAACCCGCCGCCCGCGCCTTTACCCTTAAAACCGAACATTGGGCCCAGGGAAGGCTGCCTTATACATGCAATTGATTTTTTGCCAAGCTTATTTAAAGCCATTGATAATCCGATAGTATTAGTGGTCTTTCCCTCTCCAAACCTTGTAGGCGTAATACTTGTTACAACAACCATCTTACCGCTTTTTTTGTTCTTTAAGCTTCCGTTCAAAAGATCAGCAGGGACCTTTGCCACATAATTTCCCTGTTTATAAAGACTTTTAACCGGAATTCCTGCCTTCCTCGCTACTTCGTCTATGCTCTTCAGCTTAATACTTAAGGCGGCTTTTGCGTCAAAACTCAGGCTCATGATACGCCCTCCTTCATTTTTGTTCTTGATTTAGGCCCGAACGGACCGAATGTTTCCCTATGTATCTGACATAACCCATATTTTCTAATGGCATCAATGTGGAACTTTGTACCATATCCTTTATTGCTTTTAAAATCGTATCTGGGATATTTTTTGTGCTCTTCTTCCATGATCTTGTCACGGTAAACTTTGGCTATTATTGAAGCGCAGGCAATGGAAAGGCTTTTACTTTCTCCTGAAATTAGATAGGTTCGCTCCTGGGGAAGATGAACTTCCATTTTTCCATCTATAAGGAGATAATCCGGGGTGTGCTCAAGATCCTCGATGGCATTTTTCATAGCAACCAGGGTTGCATTAAAAATATTCAGTCTGTCAATATCCTCTGAATTTACCACACCAACTCCCACATAACATTTATTCATTATCTCCAAAAACGCTCTTTGTCTCATTTTCGCGGTAAGCTTTTTGGAGTCATCTATTCTTTCAATAAATTCAGAATCTTTTATTATAACGGCGCCTGCAACAACAGGCCCGGCCAAAGGACCGCGCCCGGCTTCATCAACCCCGGCTATAAGCTTATAACCTGATTTTGCAGCCCTCTCTTCGTAAAAAAGTCTCGCCCCTATGCCAGTATTAAGACTCTTTTTGCTGATCAACGTCTTCCCTTACTTTAGAAGCCTTCTTTCCTTCTTTGCCTCTAAGATAATAGAGCTTGGCTCTTTTTACCTTTCCTTTTTTCTTGATCTCAATCTGTTCGATGAGTGGTGAATTAATTGGGAAAACACGCTCTACGCCTTCTCCGTAAGATATGCGCCTAACTGTAAAATTTTGTCTTGTCCCGCTGCCTTTTTTGCCGATAACGATACCGGTAAAAAGCTGTATACGAGTTTTATCTCCCTCGGTAATCCTGAAATGAACGTCTATAGTATCACCAATGTTAAATGCGGGGATCTCTTTTTTGACAAACCTTTCTTCAACCATTCTAACCTTCTGATTCATTGCTAATGCTCCTCCCTTTTATGCTAACATGATATTTTCTTATATAAATCTGGCCGACGCTCTTTTGTGCGTTCCAAAGCTTTCTCTTTTCTCCATAGATTTATTTTTTTAGGGTCCCCCGAAAGCAGCACTTCCGGAACCTTCACGCCTTTATATTCCGCGGGCCGCGTGTACTGCGGATATTCAAGCATGCCCATTTCAAAAGACTCTTCCGTTAAACAACCCTCATCCCCCAAAACACCGGGTAAAAGCCTTACAACAGAATCGCAAATGACCATTGCGGGTATCTCGCCGCAGGTCAGGATATAATCACCGACGGAGATCTCATCGTCCGCATAGGCGCGAATGCGCTCATCAAATCCCTCGTAATGACCGCAGACAAGGATCAAATGATCTTTAGACGAAAGTTCTCTTGCGATTCTTTGCTCAAACGTTCTCCCCTGCGGGGTCAACAAAATAACGTGGGCCTTTTTGCCATCTTTAAGTTCTAAAAGAGCTTTATCAACGGGCTCAACCTTCATCACCATTCCGGGCCCGCCGCCAAACGGTTTATCGTCAGCGGTTTTATGATTATCATTAGTCCATTTTCTTAAATTATGTATATCTATTTTTGCAAAGCCTTTTTTTTGGGCTATTTTCAGCATGGACTCGCTGATCGGCCCATCAAACATCTCAGGAAATAGAGTAAGTATATCGATTTTCATTATTAGTTCGTAGTTCGTAGTTGATAGTTCGTAGTTTTTACTCCAAACTACGAACTCCAAACTCCCGACTACTTTATTCCCTGTTTTTTAAGAATGCTTTTTACAGTGCTTGACGGTATCGCTCCGGCGCTAAGCCAATACTCAATTCTTTCTTTGTTGATTTTGACTTTATCAGTCACCTTTTTGGGATCATAGTGACCCAGTTCTTCTACCGGCTCGCCGTCTCTTTTTTTAGATTTTGTTATCGCAACAATTCTAAAATAAGGTTTTTTCTTTGTCCCAAATTTTTTCATCCTAAGAACAACTGACATCCTTCCTCCTATTATTTACTTTTCGTTTGAGTTTTAACTTCCTCTTTTACTCTATAAATTTTTGCGCCAACCGCGGACAACTTTTCTTCGATACGTTCATAACCTCTATCTAGATGATAAACCCTGCTTATTTCAGTCTTTCCCTTCGCTACAAGCCCCGCCAAAACAAGCGCGGCTGATGCTCTTAAATCGGACGCCATAACCGGCGCGCCGCTAAGTTTTTTTACGCCCTTCACTATGGCGGTGGAACCTTCGAGTATAATGTTGGCTCCCATCCTGTTAAGTTCGCTTATGTGTATAAATCTTTCGGGGTATATTTTCTCAGTTATAACGCTAATACCGTCGCCGATTGTCGTCAAGCTCATCATCTGGGCCTGAAGATCCGTGGGAAACCCCGGATAAGTGAGCGTTGTAATATCCGTGGCGTGAATTTTCTTCCCCGCTCTTGAAATCTCTATACCGCCCTCTTTTTCGATAATGGAACAGCCGCACTCATTAAGCTTGTCTATTAAAGCAAGGTTGTGCTCCACTCTCGCGTCTTCAAGAAAAAGTTTTCCTCCGGTAATCAATGACCCGATCATATAGGTCCCGGCTTCGATTCTGTCCGGTATAACACGATGCTCGGCGCCGTTAAGCTTTTTAACGCCCTTAATAATAATCGTTGGGGTTCCTTCGCCTTTGATATTGGCGCCCATCTTCTTCAGAAAAAAAGCAAGATCGGCCACTTCCGGCTCACATGCCGCGGCTTCAATTATGGTTTCACCTTCAGCTAAAACTGCGGCCATCATAGTGTTGGCCGTAGCTAAAACACTGGAGCCAAAATGCCCGCCGAGGAAAATTTTGCCCCCAACAAGCCTTTTTGCCTTGGCAATGATATAACCTTCTTCGATTGTTATGTCTACGCCCAGAGCTCTTAAACCTTTAAGATGCAAATCAATAGGCCTTGGGCCTATTACGCAGCCGCCGGGAAAAGAAACTTTCGCTTTTTTAAATCTCGCAAGAAGCGGACCCAAAACTACTATTGAGGCCCTCATTGTGCTCACGAGATCATACGTTGCTGTAAGCTCTTTTACATCACCCCTGCTAACAGCCACGACGTTACCGACTTTTTTTATGTCGCGCCCCATTGCGGCGAGAATCTGCACCATTGTGTTTACATCGCGAAGTTCCGGAACATTCGATATTGTGCATGAATCACTTGTCAAGATTGTAGCCGCAAGAATAGGCAAACACGCGTTTTTCGCGCCGCTTACCTTTATCTTGCCTTCAAGCCTGTTTCCGCCCTCAACTATCAATTTATCCATTTTTCCATCCTGCAATTATGCGGTCTATGCCGTTAAAATCTTTAAATGAACTTAAATATATAAAACCATTTTTTGCCAAAATGTTTTTGACTTCTTCAGCCTGGTTAAAGCCTATTTCCAAAGCCAAAAAACCTCCGCTTTTCAGATAATTCATGCTTTTTGACGCGATTACCCTGATAAAATCAAGCCCGTCCATCCCGGCGATAAGAGCGCTTTTAGGCTCTTTTTTAACAACGCCATCGAGCCGGCCGTAATCACCGGAAGAAACATACGGAGGATTAGATACTATGGCGTCAAAATGTCCATACGAAGACTTATCAAACGCTTCAAACATATCAGACTTTATTGTTTTTACCCTTTTCCCCAATCCGAAAAGCTTGAAGTTTTCCGTGGCTATAGCTATCGCATCAGCCGAAATATCTGTCGCTGTCACAGAACAATCATCTACCAGTTTCGCTAAACCCAAGGCTACCGCCCCGCTCCCGGTGCCGATTTCCATTATTCTCGGCTTAATAAAATTTTTTTCTCTCAAGTAGCGCGCGCTTACCGTAACAAGAAGCTCTGTTTCAGGGCGAGGTATAAGCACTCTCTTATCAACCTTAACCTTCATCCCCAAAAACACTGCCCAACCATTCGTATACTGCTCGGGCAAAATTTCTTTTTTGTCAATTTCTAACATTTATTTTATTGAATGCAGTTTAAGTTTTTTATCTTCTTCATTCAGGGCATCTACAAGATCTTCCAGATCGCCCTCCAGTATATTGGCCAAATTATATAACGAAAGATTTATTCTGTGGTCGGTAACCCTGTTTTCAGGGAAGTTATATGTTCTTATCTTTTCAGACCTGTCACCCGACCCAACTTGTTTCTTTCTTTCGTCAGAAATCTTTTTGCGCCGCTCTTCTTCTCTGGCCTCGAGAATCCTTGCCTTCAAAACGCGCATTGCCTTGGCTTTGTTCTTGTGCTGGCTTCGCTCATCCTGGCACGAGACAACAACCCCGGTTGGTATATGCGTTATCCGGACAGCTGAATCCGTCACGTTAACATGCTGTCCGCCGGCCCCGCTGGAACGGTACACATCAATCCTCAAATCCTGCGGGTTTATCTCCACGTCGATATTCTCATCCGGCTCCGGAAGAACCGCCACTGTTGCCGCCGAAGTATGCACCCTGCCGCTGGCTTC
>JBFZAV010000018.1:0-2915 GCA_041308745.1 Candidatus Omnitrophota bacterium
GCCGCTGCCTTCAACAATGCTTGCTCGGGATAAATTCGCACCTATAACTTATGAACATTTCATGTTCATAAGTTATGTGCTCATTTACATTTTGAATCTTTCACCAAGATAGATTTCACGCGCCTTAGGATCGTTTATAAGCTCTTCTTTTGTCCCCGAAATGAGTATTTTTCCTTCATACATAATGTATGCTCTATCGGTAATCGTAAGTGTCTCTCTCACATTGTGATCGGTTAAAAGTATCCCGAGCCCCAGATCCTTAAGTTCTTTTATAACTTCCTGACAATCATACACTGCTATAGGGTCTATGCCGCTGAAAGGCTCATCCAGAAGAATAAACATGGGATTTGTAACCATCGTCCTTGTTATCTCAAGGCGCCTTCTTTCGCCGCCGGACAGCGTATATGCTTTATTTTTTCTTAAATGAGCAATTTTTAACTGATTTAAAAGATTATCCAGCTGTCTCCCGCGTTCATTTTTGGGAAACCCCAGCGTTTCCATAACAGCCATTATATTTTCTTCAACCGTAAGTTTTCTAAATATCGAGGGCTCTTGAGAAAGATACCCAATCCCCGCCCTCGCCCTCTGATGAATAGGAAAATCCGTAATATCCTTTTTATCAAAAATTATACGCCCCCTGTCCGGACCGATAATACCCGTGACCATGTAAAACGTGGTTGTCTTTCCCGCGCCGTTTGGGCCTAAAAGGCCGACTACTTCGCCCCTTCTTACGTTAATGCTTACATTGTTTACAACTCTCCTGCCGCCATATTCCTTGACAAGATCCCTTGTTTCAAGTAAATGCATTATTTCCTCCTCTTAATACATCTTTTCAAACTCTGATATCTGTTCCGGATCGATTATAACTTGCGCCCTGCCTGTCAGCTTGGCATGCTTGGTGCTTTCAGTATAAACCGCTTTCTCGCAAAGCGTATAACTTTTTCCCCTCTGCACTTTAACGTTCCCCTCGGCCTCAACTCTCTCAAGTTTCTTCTCATCTCCTCCGAAATAAACTATTAGTTTATCGGCAAAGATCTTTCCGTCTTTATCTTTAACCCTTACATTATCTTTGAACGTCGCGGTATTTTCTTCATACCTCATCTCCAGCGGACCATCGCACCTTACCTCGGTGTCGGGTTCGATATTAACCTCTACATTCTTCTTTAAAATGGCTATTTTTTCTTCAGAATTGGCAATGGCCCCCTCGCCCCTGGCTTTCATTTTTTCGTGTTCGATATAAACAATATCATCCGACAAAATTTCTTTCGAATTCTGCGACCATTTGGCGCTGTTGCTTATAAGTGTTACGCCCATATCATTCAGGACCTTTACATTCCCGATGAGTTCCACCTCGCCCAGGCTCCGCCTGAACACCCCTCTATCGGAAACTAAATCTATTTTGCCGTTATCGGTTAACGCGTACGCCTTCAGGTCGTTAAGAAAAATTTCATCATCAATAAATTCAGCAGTTTTTCCCTCAAGATGCCAGGATTTGACGCCTTTAGAAGTACGTCCGTCAATGCTGAAAGACAAGACCTTTTGTTCAACTTCCTTGCCTTCCTTAATTTTTTGGACGGCTTCCTGCTTTTTGACTTTAGCATTATGCGCCGCCAAAAAACCTATAAGGCCCGCTATAAGCGCGGCTAAAATTATTACTACAATTGGATTTCTTCTTTGTACTTTCATATTTCTTAGTTATACTCGTATATCGTAGGTCGTATATCGATCGTACGGAACGACATACGAACGACGATATACGAAACTACGGCTGTGTCTTCCACCTTCTATGTATCCAGGCCCATTGCTCGGGATATTTTCTAATATAATTTTCGAGAACTTTTGTCCAGAGCGCGGTATATTTAATAACATCCTCTTCTCTGTTTTCTGAAATTTCCATTTCTATTGGTTTATCAATAATTAATTTGTAAGTATCATCTTTTTTTCTCACCATGAAACACGGAAGCATACCGGCGCCCGAAGCAATTGCGAGTTTTACCGGCGCAGTCGGAGTATACGCGGGCTTTCCAAAAAAATCCACGAAAACTCCGTCAAGACTCGGAATATCCTGGTCAGCTAAAATTCCCAACACCCCGCCGTCCCTTAAAACCCTTAATATCTTTTTAGGCGATTCATCCCGATAAATAATGTCATAATGAAACCTGTTTCTCAGCTTGTTCGCCAGTTTATCATATTTGTGAAAATAAATTTTTCTTGCGATTACTGCGCCCTTATTCCCCAAAAGCTTGAAATATATAGGGATAAGTTCCCAATTCCCAAAATGAGACGCCAGCATTATAACGCCTTTTCCCTCTGAAAGAACTTTATCAAAATATTCCATTCCTTCAATTTCTGTAACCAAAGCCTTTATTGCGCCTTTAGGCATAATGCTGTACTTTATCCATTCCGCTCCGTTTTTGATAAGATTCTTAAAAACTCCTCTTGCGATATCATCGTTTCTTTGTCCATTCTCCCCAAAGGCCATATTGAGGTTCTTAATTGCTGTTTTTCTGCTTTTTTTCAAGGATTCGAAAGAAATATCACTCAAAAATCCGGCGATACATAAAATGACTCTTCGCGGAATAAGGCTGGCTAAGAATATCAGTATTCTCAAGTAGTAGTATATGTAATATCTTCGTGTTTTGATTTTCATATTTTATCCGCCGTAAGCTATAAGCTGTAAGCTGTAAGCTGTAAGCTGTAAAAGTTCGGAGTTCGGAGTTCGGAGTCTACAGTCTAACTGCCTAAACCCTATACCCTATCCTCTAACCTTGCTTCTTTACCTCTTTGTTTCTTTACTTCCCACTTCTTACTTCTCAGCTCTCACTTACCCTAGCGACTATTATACTCGGCCTCAACCGTGGTTGTAATGCCTCCGCGCGTATTAAAAATGCCCTTAACTTTCATCCACCTGGGAG
>JBFZAV010000019.1:0-6320 GCA_041308745.1 Candidatus Omnitrophota bacterium
GTCGCCTATGTTTCCGGTTCGCGCCCCCTTAATTATGGCGTCTACCGTGGGCTGAACGAAACTCTCGTTAACCGCTATCTCAAGGCGCACTTTCTTTAAAAGATTTACCTCGTGCATGACGCCTCTATATGTCTCGGTAAAACCCCTCTGCTGGCCGCAGCCAAGGGCGTTTGTTACAGTCATCTTATAAACCTCAGCGTCATAAAGCGCCTTCTTTACGTCGGGCAATTTATGAGGCTGTATCAAAGCTATTATCAGTTTCATGACTATACCTCCTTTATTCTGTTGTAAATATCTGAAAGCCCGAATAAGATTCCATGCCATGTTCTCCTATATCGAGGCCCTTTAGTTCTTCTTCTCTTGATACACGCAGCCCTATTGTCATATCGATTATTTTAAACACTATACCCATTGAGATCAGTATAAAAACAACCGTAGACAAGGACCCTGTCGCCTGTATCAAAAGCTGTTTTATTCCGCCGCCGTATATAAGACCGTCGTGAGCCAGCCCCAGCGACTGTTTGCCGAATATACCCACCGCGAGAGTGCCCCAAACGCCGTTCAAGCCATGCACGGGAACCGCGCCCACCGGATCGTCGATTCTCATCTTGTCAAGAAGAACAACTCCGGACACTACCAGAATACCGCCTATAGCCCCAATTGCGATGCTTGCCAGCGGGTCTACAAAAGCGCAAGAGGCAGTTATTGCCACAAGACCGGCCAAAGCGCCGTTCATAGCCATTGAAAGATCAGGCTTGCCGCACATCCTCCAAACCATAATCATGGCCGATATTCCGCCCGATGCCGCCGCCAGGTTGGTCGTTATGGCAATCCTTCCGATAAGGCTTCCGTCACCCACACTAAGTGTTGATCCGGGATTAAACCCAAACCACCCGAACCAAAGTATAAACACACCCAAAGAAGCAAGCGGAATATTATGTCCGGCTATCGCATTAGCGGAACCATCCGGGTTATATTTCCCCTCTCTCGGCTTCAGCATTATCGTTCCTATTAACGCGGCAAAACCTCCTACCGTGTGAACAACGGTTGAACCGGCAAAGTCCGAAAAACCCAATTTAGCCAGCCACCCTCCACCCCATATCCAGTGTCCTACAATAGGATAAATTAACGCGGACACCAAAAAAGAGTATGCCAGATACGCCGTAAACTTCATTCTTTCCGCTACACCGCCTGCAACTATTGTTGCGGCCGCGCCGCAGAAGGCGGCCTGAAAAAGCCAGAAAGCGAAAAGCGGAACGCCTGCTCCAGACTTGGCCCCTTCAAGAAACCACCATCCTTTAAACCCCATAAAGAGGTTTCCCGGGCCGAACATTATGGCGTAGCCGAATATAAAAAACGCTATCGAAGCCATGCAATAATCCAGAAAATTCTTGGTAAGAATATTGCACGTATTCTTCGCGCGGATAAACCCGGCCTCTACCATTCCGAATCCTGCCTGCATAAAAAATACAAGAAACGCCGCAAGCAGCACCCAGAGCGTATCCAGACCTACTATAACTCTGGAGATATCCGTAATTTCTTCCGCCATGGCGGAATTTGCGGCAACTAATCCCGCCGCTAAAAAAACACCGGTCTTAAAACTTCTGAACAATTTTTCTAATATCTTCATAAAAATCGCCCTCCTTTCAATTATTACCGTTAATATTCAAATCCTATTTTTAAGCCGCCGTAAAATTCGTTTTCCGCGGCATCATTAAAAGTGTCTCTGTCCAAAATCAGAGAATACCTTACATTTGGAGTAACCGTGAAATATCCGAATACGGGGATATTAACTCCTCCGGAAAAAACCATATCGCTCCAGCCGGACTTGTTTGTCCACTGCTCATCATTATAGCCCGCTGTCACACCAAGATCAACCGAGATGCCGCCTTCGAATTCAAAGGTGTGGCTTATACCGAAGAGAAAATAAGATCCGTCCCCGCCGCCGTCGGCGTTTCCTTTTCCGCTCGCAACATCCCAGTACCATGTAAACGAAGGCTGTAAGAGCGAGCTGTAACTTGCCCCGAAATATACTTCGTGCGAGTCGAAATATTTACTTTTCCAGTCAACATTTGGGAATGTATAGTAAATATACCCCGTAGACAAGCTAAGCGGTTTTACAATCTCCGGCATTTCAGCGCCGATCATATCGCCAAAATCCCCCATATTGAGAGTGTAATCAATAGTGTAATCCATCTCCGTAAACTCCTGATACCTTCCTCCATCTTTGGTTTTATCGTTGTTAAAACTATAATTACTCCAGATATCAAGAGTAACACCATGCCAGAAAATAGACGCGTCTGTCTCCATCACAGGCTCATCGCCCAGGTTCCAGCCTCTCCAGATGTATTTTGTCAGAAACGAATCCGACAGGGAAATTGTGGGCATATTCTCCGCCTTTTCGCTCAGCCATTTTTTATTCAAATCCATCGCGAAAGAATTTGTTGTTATGCAAAAAATAAACATAACAATCGTTAAAAATTTTCTAAAATAATTCATTTTGTCCTCCGTTTGTTGATATTTTTCTCTGAAGGCATAAACATTATGTCTTCGCACGTCTTTGGCCCCGGAAGACATCTGTGTCTTAAAACACAAAGCCCTTTCTAAGCATTTTCATCGCTTAAAAAGGGCTTCTTCGCTCCTCACAATCTCGCGGTCCATCGAGAACCGCACGCACTATCTATTAACTACAATGTTTTACTTCTTCACTCTTATCTCAAAAGAGAGTATTATCGCCTCCGCGATTTCCTTCATGGAAACGCGTTTATCCATACTTGACCTTCGTATCAGATTGTAGGCCTGGTCTTCAGAAATATCCTGCTCCCTCATTAAAATCCCTTTGGCCTTTTCAATCTTCTTCCTTGTTTCGAGCTCCTCCTGAATAACTTTGGTCTTCACCATAAGCTCGGTGTTTTCAATAGCGACCGCCGCCTGATTGGCAACCGCGCTTAAAAGATTTATATCGCTCTTTGTAAATTCATACGGCTCGACCGTATAAACGTTTATTACGCCGATAACTCTGTCTTTCACAAGCATGGGCACACTGAGCATGGAAACAAGGCTTTCTTTCTGGGCCAGCTTTTTTTCCTTATACCTTTCATCTTTTAGAACCTCCGGGATTACAATAGGTTCTTTGGATTTGGCCACGCGCCCCACAATGCCTTCCCCCATTTTTATAACCCGATCCTTAAGATATTCTTCGCTCATGGCCTGCGTTGCGCGTATTCTAAGCTCGCCTTTTTCCGCATCAAGAAGCCACAGCGCGCATATCTTGGCCTGCATAACACTGGCTGTAAGGTTCACTATCAGCTTAAGTATATCCTCAAGGTAAAGATCGCTGGTAATAGCTTTACTTATCTTGGTAAGCGTTAAAAGGTATTCTTTTTCAGCTGCTTTTTTTGGCATAACTTTTCCCTCTTTTTTTTAAAGTTTAAACATCATTTCAGCATATGAAGGAAGCGGCCATATTTCTTCCGGAACAAGCGCTTCCAGGCTATCCACAGATTTTCTAAGTTCATTCATGGCTGCTTTTATTTTCACAGCTGAAAGTTCTTTTCCATTACTTATCAATTTTTCAAGCTTCTTAACACCCTCAAGAAGCTCTTCCGTCAGGCCGGATATTACCTTCAATAGATCCGTTGTTTCTTTTACCTTCACGCCGCATTTCTTAATCTTGTCTATGGTTCTGGCAACTATCAGCTGGTATTCAAGCGCGGCCGGAACAATCATCTTCTTGGCCATTGTTAAAGAAACGCCCGCCTCAATAAGTATGGTCTTTTCGTACTGTTCTTTGTATATCTCGTATCTGGAGATAAGCTCCTGCTTTGAAAGAACCTTATGTTTCAGAAATAAGTCGAGGGAGCTTTTATCTTCCATTATCTTAAGCGCCTCGGGTGTAGTCTTAAGGTTGGGAAGCCCTCTTTTTTCGGCTTCCTTATGCCATGCTTCCGTATAGTTATCGCCGTTAAAAAGTATTCTCTTATGCTTCTTAACTATACCCTGCAGAACAGCCTGCAAAGACTCGTTGAAGTCCTTGCCTTTCTTTATGTCGCTCTCAAGTTTAGTGCAAATCTCATCAAGCGCGTCAGCAACTATCGTGTTAAGAACAATGTTGGCTCCCGCACAGCTCTGATTTGACCCTACCGCGCGAAATTCAAATTTATTTCCGGTAAAAGCAAAGGGGCTAGTCCTGTTCCTGTCTGTAGCGTCTCTTGGAAGAGGCGGCAGCGACGTAACACCGAGCTCCAGAGCTTCGCTTTTTTTTGAACTTTTTGCTCCGCCTTTTTCTATCTGCTCCATTATCTCCTGAAGCTGGTCTCCTAAGAATATTGACATGATGGCCGGAGGAGCCTCGTTTGCGCCTAGCCTGTGGTCGTTGCCTGCCGTCGCGACAGTGCTTCTTAATAGCGCCGCATAAGTATCAACGGCCTTCATAAGAGCGCATATCATTGTAAGAAACTTCGCGTTCTCATGCGGGTTATCTCCGGGGCTTAACCAGTTTTTTCCATCGGGGCCGGCTACTGCCCAGTTGTTATGTTTACCCGAACCGTTAACCCCCGCATACGGCTTTTCATGTAAAAGACATACAAACCCGTGCTTCTCGGCAACCCTCTGAAGCGTATCCATAACAAGCATGTTGTGGTCAACCGCAAGGTTAAGCTCCTCGTAGACAGGCGCTATTTCAAACTGGGCCGGACAAACCTCGTTGTGTCTTGTTTTTGAAGGAATACCAAGCTTCCAGAGTTCGCGGTCAAGTTCGCCCATAAAATCATAAACACGCGTCTTTATGACGCCAAAGTAATGGTCTTCCATCTGCTGATGTTTGGACGGCGCTTTTCCGAAAAGCGTTCTTCCAGTCTGCAGAAGATCAAGCCGCATATCGTAATATTTTTTGTCTATGAGAAAATATTCCTGTTCCGCTCCGAGCGTTGCATATGCCCTTTTATTATCGCTCTCTATGCCGAAAAGTTTTCCCAGCCTGCAAACCTGATTTGAAAGTGCCGCCATACTTCTAAGTAACGGCGTCTTTTTATCAAGCGCTTCACCGTGGTATGAATAAAACGCTGTCGGGATACAAAGCGTAGCGCCGTTTTTGCCTTCCTTGATAAACGCGGGACTTGTTGGATCCCATGCTGTATAACCGCGGGCCTCAAAAGTCGCTCTTAATCCGCCGGACGGAAAACTTGACGCGTCCGGTTCACCCTTAATAAGGGCCTCACCTGAAAACTCAAGAATAACGCCGCCTTCATCATCAGGCTTAACAAAAGAATCGTGTTTTTCGGCCGTAGTTCCCGTTAAAGGCTGAAACCAGTGGGTAAAATGTGTCGCGTTTTTCGAAAGCGCCCAGCTTTTCATGGCATCGGCCACTTCGTCTGCGATCTCGGGATCTATGCATTTTCCTTCCTTAATAGTAGCTTTAAGCGAACTGAATGCCTTCTCCGAAAGATAATTTCTCATTGTTTTAAGGTTAAACACGTTCTCGCCATAAATATCGGCGATCGTCTTTACCTCTATTTCGTTCATTTTCTTTTCCATAACAAGCTCTCCTTATTTTTAAGTATTTTACCATTATATCGCTTTATATCAACAAAAAACAAAAAACGCCCTTTCGCCGCCTACTCTTTGCGGCATAAAGGACGTCTTTATCCTAAAATCTTCTTTCTTTGAATTTTTTCCTGCGCCACTTTCAATAGTGGCCCAAAAATAAAAAAGACGTTCAACTTTCGAACGCCTCATCGCTTAGCTCGAAACACTTGCCTTCGTGTCTCAATAGCTATTTTACTCTCTTTTAAACATTTGTCAACAAAAAAAACACAGAAAAATACAAAAAATGTAAAAGAAATTAAATATTTTTTTTTACGAAAAATTTTAAATATTTTTTTACTTTTTGTGAATGTAAAACCCCAAAAAATGCGTCTATATATATGAAGACCAACTACCAGTTCGGGACTGGCCAGTCCCGAACTGAAACAAAAAGGAGGAACATATGCCCTACAGAAAAGTAGAACTATCAAACAATCAAATGTACCACATTTACTCAAAAAGTATTGCTGGTTACACAATTTTCAATTCCGATGGAGATTATACTAGATTTCTGGAGCTTATGCGACATTATTCCCTAGAACATCCACCATGCAAATTTTCTTCATTCAAAGAACAAGAAGAAAAAAACTTATTGTTAAATTATTACAGCACACTGATAGAAATTAATGCTTATTGCATAATGCCAACTCATATCCATTTAATTATCAAACAACTTAAGGATAATGGTATTACGCTCTTTATGCAAAAAGTGCTACAAAGTTACAGTTTGTTCTTTA
>JBFZAV010000020.1:0-4015 GCA_041308745.1 Candidatus Omnitrophota bacterium
GAGGTTCCTTGCGGACAGTTAGTCAGGCCATAGAGCGTGGTTTGCGTGTTGTTGTTTTTCTCTGCGGTGGTGGCGCTTCTTTGCCTCAGTTCAGTGGTGGTCGCTGGGTTCAGCTTGGCGGCAGTTCTGTTTTCACTGGGGCTTTTCTTTTCTTGGCAGATTCCCCCGCCCATCGCAAGCCAAAAGAGGTAGGCCCTTGCGATGGGCGGGGTGTTCCCGCTTTGGAGGTTGTAAGATGAAAAACACTTTTAAGGTTTCAATATATATTAGAGTTTCCACAGGCAGACAAGCCCAAGAAGGCGATTCACTAGAAGAACAAGAAAATGAATTGAAAAAGTTTTGTGAATACAAAAACTATTTGATTCACAAAACACATATTGAAAGAGGTCGGTCAGCCAAAGATACAAACCGACCAGAATATCAGAAATTATTAACGGATATTAAAGACAAGAAAATCAATGCCATTGTTGTTAAAAAACTAGACCGTTTATCGCGGTCACTTATGGACTTTGAAGAATTTATGAAAATTGCCCTTGATAATGAGGTAGAGTTTATTTCACTAAAAGAAAACTTTGATACTACCAATGCTATGGGGAAAGCAATGTTAAGAGTTGCTCTTGTTTTTGCACAGCTGGAGCGGGAGCAAAACTCGGAAAGAGTTTCAGATGTTATGACCTATCGCGCAGAGCAGGGATTGTTTAACGGCGGTACACCACCCTATGGGTATGATGTTATTAACAAAGAATTAGTACCGCATAAAAAAGAACGCAAAATCGTTGAGCTTGTCTTTGATAAATTCATTGAAACAAAATCGACAGTACTCGTCGCTAAAGAATTAAACGCCATTGGGGCAAGAACTAGAAATAACATGCTCTGGGATAAAAGAGGAATTGATTATCTTTTGAGAAATCCTGTATATATTGGAAAGCTGAAATGGAATAATCAATTATTTTCAGCACTTCATCAACCAATCATCACGGAATCTAAAATGGAACTGGTAAAAAATATCTTTCTGTCAAAAGCCTATGTGCATACTAATAATAAAACATCAGGACTGTTAAAAGGATTATTGTTTTGCGGATATTGTGATAAAAAATTAATTCCAAGTTATACCAGAAAAAAGAGCGGAAAGGTTTATCTTTATTATCGTTGTGGTTCTACATTCAATAAAAATGGCTATGAGCGTAAATGTTCCGGCCAATATATTCCGCTAGAGGAAGTTCATAAATTAGTGAAAGAGCAAATACTTGAATACGCTAGTGATGAAAAATTAAAGATATTAAATTCTCAGATCAAAAAAGATAATCAGCGAATAGAAAAACAGATAACACTATTAAAAGTAGAACTGGAAAAGCTAGAAATAGAACTCAAAACCATAAAAGCGAAAAAAGAGAAATATCTTGATTCTTTGATTAATGGTAACTTCAGCAGAGGGGAACGGGAACGGATAAATCAGAAAATTGATGACTTCTCTTTGGAAGAAAAACAAATTCAGGCTTCTATATATCATCAAGAATTTGAACTGAACGCAGGGAAAGAGAAACTTCTTTCGATTGAACCTTTTAAACAAAGCATTGTTTCATTGAAAATTAATTACGAAAATATGACAGATAAGGAATGGTTTAGCTGGCTTAATAAGAATATTGAACGAATAATATATACAGAGGGGACAATACAAATAAGATTTAAAGACCTGAAAATTGGTTAGTTAAAATACCGTCTCGGCCGTCTTGGACTTGCGAACTAGCTATATTTAGCAGTTGGAGTTTTAGGATGAGATGGCTCGAGGCTTTATCTTCAGCTCGAGCCACTCCCGAGATTCTAACAAACAAATAAACTTCTGTGTATAAATAAATCGCAAAAGCTCACCGCGAGCCTGTCTTTCTTAGACCCGGCAAACGCAAAGGCTGCCGTCGTGGATTTTTAAAAACCGTACAGTTTGTTATTACTGTCTGTCCGTGACGGCAGGCTTGCGTTTTTTTAAGGGCGCGCGGTTCGGGTTAGTCCCTCCGTCAATTCCAAAACACAGGACAGGCGAGTGGAGGGTTCCCAGCCAGCGGCTGGGATGGAGAGCGGAGAACCAGAAAGGACTAGCGCACCGCAGAGCTAAAAAAGGTAGGCCGCTCTGCGGTGCGCGGGGCTAAGCAAATGGCCGAAAAATATAAGCCCCAGCCCAGCAATCCGAACAGCGAAGCTGAACCCAGCGACCTCTCCGATAGACAGGCAAAACAGCTCCACCGCCACAAAGAAAAACAACAACCCTCAATCGCCTCTCGATAGCCTGGCTGACTGTCCGCAAAGTACCTCTCGAATCACCGTAGAGAAAAGCGACCAGCCCTGAAGAAGCAGAAACCAAACGCTGATTGCGGGCGAGTAGCCCAGCAACAGCTATCCCTCGGGAAGAGCCGGGCTGAACAAAACCCCAATCCACTCTGCCCTGATGCCCAACAAAATAATCAACATGGCGCTGAACGGAACGAGGAAAACCCGCAAGCCCAGCCCAGGCAGAAAACAAAACAGCCCTATCATAAGCACCCAGAGAAATAACTGTCTCCAGAGAAAACTGATCTGCGCCTACTGCTCCTCCAGTGTGTATCTGATAACCTCGCTCCACTAGATAGCGAACCACTCCTGCTACCTGCGCCCGAAAAGAATCCGGCAAAGCCCGCGCCCCAACCACGCCCACTCCTCGACCTAAAACTCTCTCTAACATCGGCCACCTCCTAGATGTGATGGCCAAAGTTAGAGCTCAAAAACATGAGCTGTCATACCCCGAGCGGAGCGAGCCTTTATGGCTTGGGGTTGACTGCGAATGTTTTTGAGCTAGTTATAAGAGATCTATTTAGTTCTAGTCTCAATAATTTTTGTGGGACAAGTCTTTAAGCTTAATTGGTTTATATACCGCTGCCATTAGTGATAATAATTTCATCCCTTCCTCATGTGCTTCCTTTTTTGAAAGAAGTTTGTCAAATCTTTTTAAATAAATATCTTGAAATTTTATTATATCTTCGTCAGTAAGTTGCAATTAATATTTCCTGCTCTCGATCTCACCCTGCCACACTTCGGAACTATTTTGAGCAATAACATTATTTAAATCTTTTTTTGCTTGTATTACTTGATCCTGAGCCTCAATATATTTAGGATTTCTTGAGTAGTCTATGTTGAGTTTTTTCCGACCAAGGTCAGTAAGGCCATCGTTGTATAGTTCAGCTTTAACTTTTTCAAAATTAGCTAAAGCTTTATTTAGATTATTGCGGGCATAGGTTTCTTCTCTCGATACTATTGGTGTAACAATAATTGATCTTAATTCTGAAAGAACGGATTGCAAGATATTGATCTGCCCATCTTTTAATTGTATCCGTTTACTTAAGTTTACTGGTATTTTTATTTCACAATTATCTGGCACAACAATTGCCCCCTTGAAAAAACCATCTGCTGGGAATTTTGATAACAATTGCTTGTATGAATATGCTTCGTAATTTTGTTTTGATCTATTTTCCAACTGGTCGGTGTAATCAATTCTTTCTTGCTTACTTAATATATCAACTTCGCCTGTATTGCCAATAGTATAAACTTTCCCATTCCAGCCAATATAAAAACCTTTCTCGCCGTAGCGCTCAAGAATCAATGCTTTACCTGATACGGCCTTTCGTGAATCCGACATAACACCTGTAAAATCCAGATAAGATTTTTTATCAGAACGCAAATATATTTCTTCGGCAGACTGATGATCTCCAAGTAAAAAACCAAAAGCGTTTTTCCAGCCGTATTGGCTAAAAGGTAAGGTCAATAAGCTAAGACTAATAAAAATAATCATTAAAAATAGCTCCCGCTTGTCACCTGTCGGCAAACGCATAACTGATCTGCCGACAACATCTCGTTTTCTGTCAGGCCAAAAAAGAGTAATACCCTGCTGATTGAACATATCCAGAATAAGATGAGATAAATAGCTAAGTGAGAAAAAAATAAAATATTCTTTGTGCCAGAATACCAAGGGCAAAGCAAGAAGAGAAGC
>JBFZAV010000021.1:0-6471 GCA_041308745.1 Candidatus Omnitrophota bacterium
TTCGAGAATATCAAAGTTGCCGGCCATATGACGCATATTTATCTCTTTTATGCCGAAATATACGCTGTCTGCGCCTTCGTTTACAGCCGTTACAAGCGCTTCCCAGTCCCCGGCCGGAGCCAGAAGTTCCGGTTTTCTTATCTTTACTTCTTTGCTTCTTTGCATCCTACTTCCTTATTTCCTTATCATGACGAGCAGCATCTTGAATCTTTCGACGGCTTTCGCTGAATGCGGGATATTTGCGGGCATAATTATCATTTCACCGCCGGAAATCATCTTTTTTTCTCCGCCAATGGTAATTTCGCTTTTGCCGTCGACAATGTACACAAAGGCGTCAAAAGGAGCGGTATGTTCGCTAAGACCCTGATTCTTATCAAAAGCAAAAAGAGTAAGAGTTCCCACCTCTTTATCTATCAAAGTTTTGCTTACTACCGAACCATTTGAGTACTCTACCAGATCAGCCATCTTTATGGCTTTGGCTTTTTCCATTGTTTCTCCTTGTTTTTTTTCATTATACTACAAGCCGGGATTGGAAGTAAATTCCAATCCCGGCTTGGGCTGATTTCAGACTACCTCTTACTTCATACTTCTCACTTCTTACTTTTTATTTTACCCAAGTATCTCTTTTAAATCTTCGTCTGCGGTTTTTATGGGCTGAATATTAAAGTTTTCCACCAGAACCTTCAGCACATTCGGCGAAATAAATGCCGGTAGAGACGGACCGATCTTTATATTTTTAATTCCCAGATAAAAAAGCGACAAAAGTATACACACCGCTTTCTGCTCATACCATGAAAGAATTATTGATAACGGAAGTTCATTTATGCCTACACCAAACGCTCCGGCCAGAGCCTTGGCGATAGTTATAGCCGAATAAGCGTCATTACACTGCCCACAATCGAGAAGACGCGGTATGCCGCCTATGTCACCAAATTCAAGCTTATTGAACCTGTATTTCCCGCAAGCCAAGGTAAGCATTATGGAGTCCTTCGGAACCTTCTCGGCAAATTCGGTATAGTAATTTCTGCCGGGTTTAGCCCCGTCGCAGCCTCCTATAAGAAAGAAATGTTTAATCTTTCCCTTCTTTACTCCCTCAATAACCTTATCAGCCGCGCCCAGCACCGCATTATGGGCAAAGCCTACGAGAATATCTTTTACTTCTTTATTCTCTTTAAAACCTCCAAGTTCAATAGCTTTTTTAATAACGGGGCTAAAGTCTTTTTCGCCTTCCTCTTTGCTGATATGCTTAACACCCGGCCAGGCCACTAAACCGGTTGTAAATATGTTTTCCTTATAAGTGTCCTTCGGCTCTTGTATGCAGTTTGTCGTCATAAGAATTGCCCCGGGAAATTCATTGAACTCTTTTTTCTGGTCCTGCCACGCCCCGCCGTAATTGGCAACAAGATGTTTATATTTTTTTAGTTTTGGATAGCCGTGAGCGGGGAGCATTTCTCCATGGGTATAAATATTGACCCCCTTACCTTCAGTTTGTTTCAAAAGCTGTTCGAGGTCGTAAAGATCGTGCCCTGAAACAACAATGGCCGGGCCCTTTTTCCAGCCAATAGACACCTTTGTGGGAACTGGATCGCCAAAGTGCTCCCTGTGCGCCTCATCCAGAAGCTCCATACACCTAAGATTAACCTTTCCGCACTCCATTACAAGTTCTATCAGTTGATTAATGTTTAAATTGTCATTCACTAGCGAAGCAAGCCCTTTATGAAAAAACGCTGTCACTTCCTCATCCTCTCTACCTAAAATAAGAGCGTGATCCGCATACGCCGCCGTCCCCTTAAGTCCCAGAAGAAGTATTTCTCTTAAGCTCCTCACATCCTCGTTCGCGCCAAGATCTTTAAGTATCCCGGCTTCATGCCCCTGTTTTAAAAGCTCATCAAAATCTTCTCCCGGTTTCCAATCTGCGATATCACCAATTTCACCTTCAAACATTTTTCCATATTTTTCCCTGTATGCGTCATGAAACAGCTCTTTTATGCGCTCTTTAATTTTGTAAGACTTTAAAACCAGCATGCTTATCTTGTTGGGATCAAAATTAACATTTGTCACGGTCGTAAAAAGGCCCTCAATAATAAACCTGTCGGCCTCTTTATCCGTAACATCTAATTCTCTCAGCTTATGTCCGTATATGGCTAGACCCATAAGACTGTGCACCAAAAGATCCTGCAAAACCGCCGTCTTTTCGTCTTTACCGCATACGCCTTTTATCGTGCAAGCTTTTCCGCCGGCCGTTTGTTCACACTGCTGACAAAACATACTCATTTTTCCTCCTTATCTTTAAACTCTGACTCCCATATCATCCAAAAGAACTTTTAATGTTATATTCCCAAATTCATCTTCAACAATTTTTTCTATTTTCAAAACTCTTTTTCTTAAAAAGCATTTATTACGGTTGTGACACGCCTTTTTTCTGAACATGCAATTGAAAATTTCGATTTCGCCGTGAAAAAGCCTGATAAGATCCGCAACTTTAACTTTTTCGGGACTTTTCACCAGTCTCAAGCCCCCCGACACCCCTTCTTTCGACTCAATATATCCTTCGTTTTTAAGAATCTGTAAAATTCTTCTTAAGTACTGAAGCGGAATTCTTTCCTCTTTAGATATTTCGCTGGAAGACAGCCATTCATCGCCGCTTTTTTTCTTTTTGGCCAGACAAAGAAGCGCCCTGACGGCATAATCGGTATCTTTAGTTAAAAGTTTCATCTACTCCTCCTCCAAACTAACACTAATATAGTGTTAGTTTATGGGTTTGTCAAGAGAAATATATTTTTTTTAAATACTTTTTAGGGTTTTAAGAGAAGTAGCAGAACATTTTCTGGGAAATTATATCTGATGCGATTTTTAATTTTCCGTCACGAACATCATAAACCTTTATTATGTCCTCATACTTATCATAATCCGGCATAAGTGAAGAAAATATATTTTTGAAAGACTTTAATTTTTTTTCGTTAAAAACTACACCTTTCACCTCGGGGAAAATAGCAATATAAAAAATATTGGTTTCGACGAGATCCTGAAAAAAATGTGTACCGAAAGAAAGTTCCGGCATAAGGTTGCCCCACTTAAAGGCTATCTCGCCCAAGACTGCTACATTATTTATTTCGGAGAAAGTTACAGGCACGCCAAGAGAAGGAGTTGTTGTCCCCCATCTTCCAGGCCCCAACAAAAGAACCGGATCCTCTTCCCTGTTCTTTATTTTCCTGTTAATGGCGCCTATTATCCTCGCAACGTCATATTTGCCGGCAACGGAAAGTTGATGGTATCCCGCAGGATCCACAAATATTATTTTATCTATCTTTTGAGAAATATTTCCGCCAAAAAAATATCCTTCTGAAGCAATTAGAATTTTATTTTTCTTTATGTTTTCCGGAATAACAGCCTTTTTTTCCATGCCTATAGTCTGAAGGGGCCTGCACTGCAGAAGGTTTATTTTATAGCCTCCTTTTTTTGTAAAATTTATGGTAAATTCTATGTCAACGGGATATTTATAAATTTTCTCCAAAATTTTCAGCATTTTTTTTATAGTGTCCGCAAGAGATCCTTCTGAAAAAAGCTTATCAAATGTGAGTATCCACACGTCTTGGCTCTTCATGCCCCTTTCCCTCATCTCTCGCATCATCTCATAGTCCAGAACACCAATATTATCGAGATTAATTTTAACTTTCTCTTTCATCATATCTAAAAGAGATATTGTCGTAAGCGCGTTTTCTTTTATGTTTATAACATCAATTTCGTGCTGGGAATATTTTCTCGTATCATTCATACCGGCGTGGGCTTTGAGCAAGGGTTGATCCAGCGCAACTACCCTGGGATAATCCCCTTCAACCCTGTTTACCGAGCGCGTTCCAAGACCCATAACAACTCTTAGCATTCCCGCTTCCGGGTTCATTTGCGTATTCCAGACATAAGTATTATAGGAGACTCCCACACCCGCGACATCTGGAAAAAAGTAATTTCCATGATACGATCCTGAAACTCTCTGGACCAAAAGAGCCATTTGTTCATCAAGCCTATCAAGTCCTCTTTGTTTACGGTATGTAAGAGCGTCTTCACTCATAGTGCTGGAATAAACCTTTCTTACGGCTTCAACAAACTGCATATACCTCTGTTCCGGAGTTCCCTGATTAGCGCAGAAAACGCTTTCGTATTTTCCGGCAAAAGCATTACCATATCCATCCTCAAGAAGGCTGCTTGATCTTACAATAAAAGGCGACTGGCCAAAATACTCGATAATTTCCTGAAACTTTTCCATAACTTCATCGGGAAAACGACCATGAAGCATCTGTTCTCTCAATACAGCGGCCGCCTCAAAGTATCCCTCTTCTGTCTTCTGCTGCATTCTGAGTTTCCACCAATCGTTCTCGACAATATAAGTATAAAAAACATCCGAAGCTACATAAAATGAATCATGTTCCTCGGAACAATCTTTCCAGCTAATTGATTTGTCTTTTGACAGTATCTTCCTCGAAAGAAGCATACCTACAGCTTTACCTCCTACAATTCCGGTGCCTATAACCCTGGATTTGATATCCAAAATATCTTCAAGCGTAAAATTTTTCCTGGCAAGAGAAAGTATTTTTTTATCGCGGGAGATCATTATGGCGCAGAACTGATCCACCAATTTCTGTTTCTCTTCATCCTTTCCTCTCGCGCCGGCAAAACGCTCGCCTTCAAGAAAGAGCCTATCCCAGTAATCGAGTTGTCTTTTTGCCGTCTCTATCCCGGTTTTTCCAATATATGAGAGAACTCTTGCGGCATCCACGCTGTCTGTAACAGGCATAAAGTTATCTTTTATTTTAAGGTGCGGTAAAAACATTGTCGGGGAATATCTGTTCCATACCTTTAAAGGATGTATATAGTATTTTCCCCCGCTGTTATAGATATCCAGTAAAAGCTGCGTTGTTTCTCTTATGCGGGCTATTGTTTTAAATGAATGGCTGTTTCTGAAAAGTGCAAAATAAGCTATTGTTTTAAGTTCATAAAGAAAGGGGCAGGTAACCATAAAGAAGTTTCCCACCATAAGATCCGTAGACCATGCCGAAAGAAGCGCGCTAAGCGAGTCAAAAACATAATAGGCTCCCTCACCTTCCTTGGCTATTATCTTGTTTATCTCGGTGGTAAAGGATTCAAAACCGCCATAAGCATTGAGTTTATATTCTTTTATTTTTTCAGATTTTTCGAGAAGAGGCTCGTGAGCGGCAAACCTCATGTAAATTATTTTTTTGTTTTCTTCGAGGGCTTTTTTTACATAAGGAACAACAAAATTCCTATAATCCTCAATGTTGTCTATCTGCCAGACAACATTGTCTCCCGCCCTTAAGCCGGTAAGTATATTATCCAGTCCTTTTAGCCCTGTACTAAACATGCTTTTCACCTTCTTATCTTTTTACATGACCGGAAGACGGCTTTTTCCCATTAAAAATTCGTCAATCGAATGCGCCGCTTTTCTTCCTTCGGATATGGCCCATACAACTAAAGACTGGCCTCTATGCATATCTCCGGCCGAAAAAACTTTCTGAACGCTTGTTTTGTAATCAGTGTCGGTCTTAACATTTCCTTTTTCATCAAACTCGACATTAAGATCTTTTAGTAGCCCGGTTTTAACGGGATACAGAAACCCTACCGCAATAATTACAAGATCCGCTTCTATTTCAAAATCGCTTCCTTCCGTTTCCTTCATAATAGGACAGGCGTTTCCTTCTTTTGTTTCAAATTCAATTCGTCTTGCAAAAATTTTTTTAACGCGTCCGTTTTCTCCTATGAATTTTTTAGTAAGAACCGCCCAGTGGCGCTCCCCGCCCTCTTTATGGCTTGAGGATGTTTTTAAAATAAGCGGGTATTTCGGCCATGGATAAGCCGCCGTCCTGCATTCTTCGGGCCTTGGCATAACCTCTATCTGGACCACGCACGAAGCGCCCTGTCTATGCGCCGTACCGACACAGTCCGAACCCGTATCGCCCCCTCCTATTACAACCACTCTCTTGCCCTTAGCGTCAATCAATTGTTCTTCGGGCACCTTTTCCCCGTCAATGCGTCTATTCGACTGCGTAAGATAATCCATGGCAAAGTGTATTCCTTTTAAATCGCGCCCTTCTATTTTTATGTCCCTGGGCTCTCCCGACCCGCCGGCAAGACAAACCGCGTCGTATTCTTTTAAAAGTTTTTCTTTAGGATAATCCCCGCCAACCCTTGTTGAGGTAACAAATTTTACGCCTTCGGCTTTCATCATATCCAAACGCCTGTCAAGAACCCATTTCTCGAGTTTAAAGTCGGGGATACCATATCTCAATATACCGCCCGGCTTTTTATCTTTTTCATACACCGTAACCTCATGCCCGGCCCTGTTTAACTGCATCGCGCATGCTAAACCTGCCGGCCCCGAACCAATATCAGCATCTTTCTTACCGGTCCTTGATAAAGGCTGCCTGGGCTTAATAAGTCCCGTTTCATACGCATGAT
>JBFZAV010000022.1:0-6768 GCA_041308745.1 Candidatus Omnitrophota bacterium
TTCGACTGCGGGGGATAACCAGACAGCCGTATCTATCCATGTTCTTCAGGGCGAGCGGGAAATGGCCCAGGATAACAGGACGCTCGGAAGGTTTGACTTAATAGGCATACCTCCTGCTCCAAGGGGTATACCCCAGATAGAGGTTACGTTTGATATCGACGCGAACGGTATTGTTCATGTTTCGGCAAAAGATAAAGCCACGGGCAAAGAACAGTCTATTCGTATTGAATCGTCCAGCGGTCTTTCGAAGGAAGAGGTAGAAAAGATGAAGAGAGACGCGAAAGAACACGAAGCGGAAGACAAAAAGAGAAGAGAAGCCGTTGAGGCCCGAAACCAGCTGGATACATTAGTGTACGCTACTGAAAAAGCCGTTAAGGATTACGGCGACAAAGTTTCTTCCGACGAAAAGAAGGCGATAAATGAAGCTGTAGAAAAGGCCAAAAAGGCGCTGGAAAGCAATAATGCCGATGAAATGAAAAAGGCCCAGGAAGAGCTTCAGAAGGCCAGTTACAAATTGTCGGAAGAAATGTATAAACAGGCCCAGGCTCAAAGTCAGGGCGGCCAGCAGAACGCAGGCGGAAGCGGGCAGCAGTCTCAAAGCGGCGAGAAAAAAGATGAAGACGTTGTAGATGCTGATTATAAGGTGGATGACGAAAAGAAATAAACTATGGATTACTACGAGCTACTTGGAGTGTCTAGGGATGCTTCACAGGAAACATTAAAAAAATCTTACAGAAAGCTTGCTTTAAAATATCATCCGGATAAGAATCCCGGAAATAAGGAAGCCGAAGAGAAGTTTAAAGAAATTTCTCATGCTTACGAGATGTTAAGCGACCCTGAAAAAAGGGCGCAGTATGACCGCTTTGGCGAAGACGCTTTCAAATACGGTTCTGGCGGCGGCGGGTACGGCGGCTTTCATGATCCATTTGATATTTTTAGGGAAGTTTTCGGCGGCGGTTTTGATATTTTCGGCGATGTGTTCGGATTTGGAGGGGCCGCTGGGGCTAGAGGCCCAAGAAGAGGCAGGGATCTCGAGTTTAATATCACGCTTGATTTTCTTGAAGCAGCCAAAGGTGTTTCAAAAGAAATAAAAGTGCATAGACTCGAAACATGCTCTGAATGCAAGGGGTCCGGCGCTAAAAAAGGCACCGAAAAAATAAATTGTCCCCAATGCCGCGGCACGGGCAAGATTACGCAGTCAGGCGGGTTTTTCAGTATTTCAAGGACATGTTCAAACTGCAGCGGTTCGGGCCAGATAATAAAAAATCCATGCACGAATTGCAGCGGCACCGGCAGGAAAGAACAGGAGAGAAAGATTTCGGTCGACATTCCAGCGGGTGTTGATACAGGAACCCGTCTGAGAGTCTCCGATGAAGGTGAAGCCGGCATTTTAGGCGGTCCGTCCGGCGACTTATTTGTTGATATATCCGTAAGAAACCATGAGTTTTTTACAAGAAATTCTTACGATGTGTACTACTCTTTTGACCTGGAATATACCCAGCTTGTTTTTGGCGATGAAACCGAAGTTCCGACGGTTGATGGAACGGCAAAATTGATTATTCCGCCGGGGACTCAAAGCGGTCATATTTTTAAGCTGAAAGGGCAAGGGATCGAGAGGCTGGACAGAAGGGGAAAAGGCGATGAGTTTATAAAGGTTAACGTTAAAGTCCCCAAAAATCTTACGGCTGAACAGAAAAAGATTTTGAAGGAGTATGAAGCTTCTATTGGAAAGAAATCAAAAGGCGAAGACAGTATTACAGACAAGATAAAGAAGGGTTTAGGGTATAGGGGATAGCTTAAAGCGAAGGGGCAAGGGCTAAGAAGTGGGAAGTGGGAAGTAAGAAGTAAGAAGTAAGAAGTAAGAAGTAAGAAGTAAGAAGTGGCTGATTAGACTATAGACTGTAGACTCCGAACTCCGAACTAAGAACTAACTTGACCCTTGACCCTTGCAACTTGCCCCTTTTTACAGCTTAAAACATAAGGAGAACAAATGCCGACTTACGAATATAAATGTGATTCTTGCGGATATGCTTTTGAAAAAATCCAAAGCATAAAGGCCGACCCCTTGAAAGAGTGTCCTAAATGTTCTAAAGCGATAAGGAGAATTATAGGCTCCGGAGCGGGGATAATTTTTAAAGGAAGCGGTTTTTACCAGACGGATTATAAGAAAAGTTCTCCCAAAAAAGATAGCTGCTGCCCAAAACTGGAAGATAAAAACGCTAAATGCGGAGATTCTCCGTGCTGTCATGAAGAAAAGAAGTAAAGAAATAGAGAGGTAAAGAAGCAAAGAAGCTATGAAGAAAAATATAAAAAAATGGCTTAAAGAAGACAGGAGTTTGTTTGTATGGATGCCCACGTACATATGGGCGTTTGTGGTTTTTACTTTTTCGGTTTTACCCTTCAATGGCCCCGATCTTACGCCAGAGCACTCGGACAAAATTTATCATTTTATTGAATTTGCTGTTCTTGCCATGCTCATTTCAAGAAGCCTTTCCATTGAACTTAGTAAGTTTTTCCCCGTCACGATACACATATTTACATTGATATTATCCGGCATGTATGGTATTTTAATGGAATTATTACAAATCTTTGTTCCCGGCAGGTGCGCCTGTTTTAGCGATTTATTGGCGGATTTTTGCGGGGTTCTGGCCGGATTAATATTAGGAAGAGTGGTTTTATGGCGGAGATTAGACCGTTTAAAGGATTAGTATACGATAGCTCAAGGTTAGCAAGAGACATTTCTTGTGTAGTTGCCCCTCCTTATGATGTAATTTCAAACGATATGAGAAATGAGTTATACAATAAGAACGATCACAACGTTATAAGGTTGATACTGGGCAAGGACTTTGACGGGGATAATGAATCCATCAATAAGTATACCAGGGCCAAAGAGTTGCTGGACAAATGGCAGAGAGACGGCATATTGGCCAGAGACGAAGCCGATGCCTTATATGTTTACCTCCAGGAATATGAATATAGGGGTAAACGCAAGAGGCGTGTAGGATTTTTTGCTCTTCTTAAGATTGATGAGAACCCCAAAGAAACCGTTTTACCGCACGAATTTACATTGGCCAAGCCAAAAGAGGATAGATTAAACTTAATCAAAGAAGTTGAAAGTAATTTAAGCCCCATCTTTACACTTTTTAACGATTCAAACCAGATAGTCTCCGGTATTTTGGAAAACGCGGTTAATAACAAGGAACCGTTTGTCGATATTACCGTGGAAGGCGTTACGCACAAACTTTGGCGCCTTACCGCCGCAAGAGAAATAGAAAAAATAGTTGGTGAGCTTAAGGAAAAAAAGGTTTTTATTGCCGACGGACACCACAGATATGAAGTCGCGATGATGTACAGAAATTTGCGCAGAAAAGAAATCGGTTATGATGGAAGCGCTGATTATGTTTTAATGTATTTTGTGGATATGTCGAGCACCGATAATTTAACGGTTATGCCCACACACAGAGTGTTAAAAGACTGTTCGGTTAAGGATGATAAAGATTTTATAAGCAAGGTGAGTAAATATTTTGATGCGTTGCAGTGCAATACGCTTGATGAGCTTATTAGTAAGATGGAAGAAGCCGGACGGGGGGAACATTTTTTCGGTTTTTTCGGCGGAGATAAGTATATTTTAATAAAATCGAAAAATGAAAAAAGCCTTCTGGACCTTGTGAGGGAAGGAAGATCCGAAGATTGGAAAAAGCTTGATGTAAGTATTTTGCATGCAGCGATTTTCGATAACCTTTTGTCGCTAAACAGCAGAGAGGGCAACATAACTTATGTTAAAGACGCCGGGGAAGCCGTTGAACTGGTAAGAAGCGGCAGCCATAAAGCGGCTTTTTTTATTAACTCCACACGAGTTGATGAGCTTAGAAGCGTTGCTGAAAAAGGCGAGATGATGCCCCAGAAATCAACTTATTTTTATCCCAAGCTTTTATCGGGTCTAGTAATAAATAAGTTTGAAGCCCGGGGCGTGAGGGGGAAGAATGGTATTTTTCTCAAGAAAACCTAAAAAATTTGATACATCAAAAAAGAAAGAGATCCCGGGCGGTTTATGGACGAAATGCCCGGAATGCGGAGAACTTTTATATAACAAGAAACTGCGCGAAAATATGCAGGTCTGTCATAAGTGCGGATATCATTTCAGGGTCAGCGCTTATGAAAGACTTGAAATGACAATTGATTCCGGAAGTTTTAAGGAATTTTATAGAAATATGGAAAGTAAGGACCCCTTGAAGTTTAAGGGTCCTAACGATTATCCGGTGAAGCTGAGAAGAGACCAGAAAAAAACCGGTCTTAAAGATGCCGTAGTTACGGGAGAGGCCAAGCTTAATGGACAGCGCGTGGCCATAGGTGTTACGGACTGCAGGTTTCTTATGGGCTCTATGGGCTCCGTTGTAGGCGAAAAAATTACAAGATTAATTGAGCATGCCGATAAAGAAAAGATACCGCTAGTAATAATTTCGGGTTCCGGCGGCGGCGCGAGAATGTACGAAGGTCTTCTTTCGCTTATGCAGATGGCGAAAACGAGCGCGGCGCTTGACCGCCTGAACAGAAACGCCGGGCTTTTTATTTCCGTATTAACCAATCCCACCATGGCCGGAATTATGGCCTCTTTTGCCTCCCTTGGAGACGTTATTATAGCTGAACCAAGGGCTCTCATTGGTTTTACCGGCCCCAGAGTTATTGAGCAGACAATAAAACAGGAGCTTCCGGAAGGGTTCCAAAGTTCTGAATTTCTGCTTGATCACGGTCTCATCGACATGATTGTTACAAGAAACGATATGAAGGAAATGCTTTCAAAACTTATTAATTATCTTCCGCCAAAAGGTTTCTTAAAGTAACGTGGTTGACTTTTCCTCGGATATATAGTATATATTTAAAAACAATTTCGTACTATAAGCTTAATTTTAATATTAGGTGGTGACATGGCCCAAGTTAGTCTAGTAAATATAAAAAAGATATATTCCGGCGGAGTTTTGGCGGTTAATGACGTTACTTTCGGAGTCGAGAATAAGGAATTTGTAGTCCTAGTAGGCCCGTCGGGCTGCGGAAAATCTACTACTTTAAGGCTGATTGCTGGTCTGGAAACGGCAACGGAAGGAGATATCTTTATTGGCAATCGAAAAGTCAATAACGTTCCGCCCAAAGACAGGGACATAGCTATGGTGTTCCAGAATTATGCCCTCTATCCCCACATGACTGTCTATGAAAATATGGCTTTCGGGCTTAAACTCAAGAAATATCCCAGGGAAGAAATCGATTCAAGAGTAAAGGAAGCTGCCGGAATTTTAGGGCTGGAGAAGCTTCTTGCGAGAAAACCCCGAGAACTTTCAAGCGGGCAGTGCCAGCGTGTTGCGGTTGGAAGGGCCATTGTCCGTAAACCCCTGGTATTTCTCTTTGACGAACCCCTAAGCAACCTGGACGCGAAGTTAAGAGTGCAGATGAGGACGGAGCTTCACAGGCTTCACATCAGGCTCCAGTCGACAATGATATATGTTACACATGACCAAACGGAAGCCATGACGCTTGGGGACCGCATAGTTGTTATGAAGGACGGCATTATACAGCAGATTGATACCCCCACCAATGTCTATAATCATCCGGTGAACAAGTTTGTAGCAAGCTTTATTGGCGCGCCTCCGATGAATTTTCTCGAAGGCAAGATAATAAAGAAGGAAAAAAGGCTTTATTTTGACGAGGGCAATTTCAAGGTAAGGATTGTAGACGGGATGTATAAAGAACTTGATGAGTACATTGATAAGAGAGTAATACTCGGCGTAAGGAGTGAAGATATTTACGATAAAATTTTTGTATCGGAAGCTCCTCCTGAAAATATAGTTACAATGACATGTGAAGTTGTTGAACATCTTGGTTCGGAAGTATATATTCACTTAAATACGGGTAAACACACCATAGTCGCGAGAGTTGCGGGAGACGCTAACCCGCAGATAAATCAGGATATGGATGTTGTGTTTGATATGAGCAATATACACTTTTTTGACAAAACAACGGAAAAAACAATCGTTTGAAGTCCATGACTCCTTTTACTAAAAGGAATCTTCTCATACCATTTTCAACCCTTCTTTTTGTAGGTTTGGTGTATAGCCTTGTCAACTTGGTTCCGGCCCTGAAAAGCAGCGTACAGCATCTCGAATTTATCGTGCTCGCGCTAATGGTTATGCTAAGCGTTGTTATTATGCTTTTCTGGGTTTCGATAGGCGTATTCGGCGGGTTAGTTTCTCTTCTAATAATGCTTATCTTTCTTTATAAGCACATCACAAATCTGAATCCTTATTACTACAGTTTTCTTATTCTCGCATTTTTCTTAAGCAGTTTTATAGGCCATTTTATGGCGAAAAAAATAGTTGTTTCCAGCCGCCGGCATAAAGTTACCATGGAAAAAGTTGACGAGGATATAAATCTTGTAAACGATCACCTGAAAAACAGAAAAGCTGAAATCTCGGCTATGGGCGATAAATTGAAGGGCCTCCTAAGAATTAAGGATGCCGCGGATCGCCTGAGTTTAACCCTTTCGGGCAAGGAAGTGCTTGGGGTTGTCGGTGAAGGCGTGAAAGATATTTTTAAGGGCGATAACAGGGTGTCAATTTTCCTTGTCGATGAGGATAACGAGTTAAGCTTAAGATTTACATCGAAACCTGAAAACAGAAAAGCAATTACACTCAAAAAAGGCGGCATATTTGAGAGATGGGTAATGAAAAATATGAAGAGCCTTCTTGTCAAGGATATGCATAATGATTTTCGTTTTTC
>JBFZAV010000023.1:0-7207 GCA_041308745.1 Candidatus Omnitrophota bacterium
GGACATGAAAGAAGAAGATTTTTTAAGATTGATTACAGACAGTGAAACGCATAAAAAGAAAAAAGTCTCGAATATGCTTAAAGAATTTGTTCCCGGAAAAATGAAGGAAGCGGTGTTAAAAGTTTCGGGGGTTCAGGCCGACAAAATAACAAGTCAGCTGAGCGCATTGGAGAAAAAAAGAATTGTGAGTGCGATAAAAGCATTTTCCCTTACAGCAAAAGGGCCCGCCTCAATAAATGAGGCCATGATAACGAGGGGCGGTGTATCGGTAAAGGATATAAATCCGCGGACAATGGAGTCAAGGATAATAAGGGGGCTCTTTTTTGCCGGTGAAATGATAGATGTGGACGCGGATTCCGGCGGATATAATCTGCAAATTGCATTTTCCACGGGTTTTCTTGCCGGGGAAAGCGTGTAGGGTATTTTTTTCCCGGGATCAAATTTTAGAAAGGCAAGAAACAACTTCTTTTATTGTCTCTTCGGGGGTGGAGGCGCCGGCGAGAACTCCGACTTTTTTAGCTTTCTTAAACCATGATTTTTTTATGTTTTTGGCTGTTTGTATCCAGTAAGTATGCCTATTAATTTTTTTTGATATTTCAAAAAGCCTTTGCGTATTCGCGCTTGTCTTTGACCCGATCACGAGTACGCAATCGTTTTTTAAAGGCATGCTCTTGGCTTCGTCCTGGCGCATGGTGGTGGGCGTGCAAATCGTATTCTTTAGTTTTAGATCGGGTATTATCTTTTTCAGCTTATCCATAATTTTTAAAACTTTTTCTATATTCTGGGTTGACTGAACAATAACACAGCCCTTTTTTATTCTTTTTAAGGTTTTTATGTCCAGGTCTTCGGAAGACTCAATTACGATCGGTTTTTTCTTAAGTTGTCCCGCGATGCCTTTTACTTCATCATGTTTTTTTGTCCCTATGATTATTACCGAATAGCCTTCTTTTTCAGCGTTTATTGAGATATTGTGTATTTCTTTTACCATCGGGCAGGTGGCGTCGATAATATCGTATCCTTTTTTTTGGGCATCGAGATAAACTTTTTGCGGCGCGCCGTGGGCCCTTATGATGAGAGTTTTTCCCTCACCGCTTGTGAGAGAGGACAATTTTTTTATACCGCTTTTATTTATTCTGTCACAGACGGTTTCGTTGTGAACTATATCCCCAAGCATAAACACATTGTTCCGTTCGGCCGCTGTTTTAAGGGCCAGGTTTATCGCTCTTTTTACTCCCACGCAAAATCCGGCGTGTTTAGCTATGGAAATTTTTAATTTGTTCATTTTGTTAAGTTGATAGGATTTTGTTCAAATAGGTAATTAATAATTCTTTACAATCCGGAGCCATTTTAAGTTTTTTAAGCAGAATTTTAGCCTTTTCGTAATAGCCGGAAACTTCTTTTTCGGCAAAATCTTTAGAGCCCCGCTTCGCAATAACCGCCTTTATGTTTTTTATTTCCTTTAAGCTGATTTTTTTGCCGTCAAAAAGGCGCGACAATTTCTTTTTCTCTAAAGAAGAACTCTTATTGTAGGCATGCCAGAGAAGAATGGTTCTTTTTCCTTCTTTGATGTCGGAAATTACGGATTTTCCCGTTTTTCTTTCGTCTCCGAAAATACCGATTATATCGTCTTTAATCTGGAAGGCGCGCCCAAGGTAAAGACCGAATTTCGACAAATTGTTTATCTCGCTTTCCGGGGCCTTTGCCAATGTAGCGCCGATAACCAAAGGATTGGCAAAAGTGTAGTAGGCGGTTTTGTAATCATACACTTTGTATATATCCTGTTTTGAGACATCGGATAACTTTTTTGTTGTATTAATTAGTTCAAGGAATTGGCCGCTGCCGGTATATATGCTTGTATCGGCGAAACGCCTTAAGGCTTTTTCTTTTGTGGCTAAGTTAACCCCGATCGAAAGGAATGACTTTATCGCCAGGGCGTAAATAACATCTCCCGCAACAATGGCAAGATCGTTACCGTTTGTTTTTGCGTTTTTAAAACGCTTAAGATATTTATTAAAAACTACATGAAGAGTGGGCTTGCCCCGTCTTTTATCGGACTTATCGATAACATCGTCGTGTATAAGCATAAAGTCGTGCAAGAGCTCTATTGAGATGGCGCTTTTATAAAGATTTCTCTCTTCTTTTTTGGAATAACCCATAAACCCCACAAGGTACAGGAGGGGCCTAATGCGCTTTCCATCGCGCAAAACAAAATTTTTTATTGCGGAATAGAGCTCGGGAGAGACCTTGTCGAGTTCATATTCCTTTTGTAGAGAAATAATGAACTCTTTCAGTTCTTTATCGATATTTTTTCTTAAAATGGTAAGGTCGATCATGTTCTTATAATAACATATAACAAAGAGATTGCAAAATGAAAGAAAAAACAAGAAAAGTTGTAAACGCGGCCTTTTGGGTATAAAATGACTGTTGAAGTTACCAAGTTTAAAAGGGGGCATATATGGAAGAATTGTGGAAAAAGATGGTTGAATATGTTGCGGCATACGGACTGAATATTATAGTGGCGATATTGATCTTTATTATCGGTAAATGGCTGGCGAGGATTGCCACAAATATTTTTGAAACAATAATGAATAAAACGCATGTTGATCCTACGCTGTCATCTTTTTTTAAGAATATAATATACGTGGGTATTCTTGCTTTCGTCGTGATTGCGGCCTTAAGCAAGCTCGGTGTACAGACAACATCTTTAGTCGCTGTGGTCGGCGCCGCGGGTTTAGCCATAGGCCTGGCTCTACAGGGATCTTTGGCAAATTTCGCCGCAGGCGTGTTGCTTATAATTTTTAAACCTTTTAAAGTCGGGGATTTTATTGAAGCGGGCGGAGCAAGCGGAACTGTTAATGAAATTCAGATTTTTAACACTGTCATAAGTTCACTTGATAACCGCAAGATTGTTATTCCAAACTCTAAAGTTACCGGAGACAATATTATAAACTTTACCGGCATTGAAAAGAGAAGAATTGATCTTGTTTTTGGAATCTCTTATAGCGATAACATTAAGACAGCCAAAGAAGCTTTAGAGAAAGTTGTTAAAGAAAACCCGAGAGTTTTAAAAAGCCCCCCGCCTGTCATAGCTGTTTCAGCGCTTGCCGAGAGCAGCGTGAATCTTGTTTGCCGGCCATGGGTGAAACCCGAGGATTATTGGGAGGTATATTTTGATGTTACGGAAAAAGGAAAAATTGAACTCGAGAAAGCGGGAATTACCATTCCGTTTCCGCAGAGAGACGTTCATATTTACAAGCAGGGCGAGTAAAAATGAAAAGCAAAGTATTTTTTATAAAGGTGAGGGATTATAGAAAAATTTCGGAAATCAAAGATAAATTTTCTCATCTTTTGGAAAAGAGCCGACTTTTGGAAAGCGTTTCTAAGGGCGATAAGGCCCTTATTAAAATGCACTTCGGAGAAGAAGGCAACACAGGCTTTGTAAGGCCGGAGTATGTAAATGTAGTCTCCGGGATATTAAAAAATAAAGGAGCAAGCGTTTTGGTTTCGGACACGAATACCCTTTATAAAGGAAAGAGGATGAATTCGTACGATCATTACCAGCTTGCTCATGCGCATGGTTTTACGAAAGAAGCGACGCTCGCCGAAGTGGTTATACCCGATGACAGCGTTCCGGAAAATAGAACAAGAATTGATATAAACCAAAAGCATATTAAGACAGCGAAGGTTGTAAAAATTTTTACCGAATGTGATTTGCTTATAAACCTCGCGCATTTTAAAGGGCATATGATGACGGGTTTTGGCGGGGCGCTAAAGAATATCGGAATGGGGTGCGCGACGCGAGAGGGGAAATTAGAACAGCATACGGATTTTACGCCCGCTGTTTTTGAAAAGGATTGTATCGGCTGCGGGGAATGCGTAAAGGTGTGCCCCGTTAACGCAATTGAGATCATAAAGAACAAAGCTCGTCTTGATAAAGAGAAGTGTATAGGATGCGCAAGCTGTATTGCGGCCTGCCCCACAGAAGCCATGTCGGTGAACTGGAGTGAGGGCGGGGGAACAATACAGGAAAAGATGGTCGAATACGCGAAGGCTATTCTTGATAGCCAGAAAAAACCGCCCATTCATATAAATTTCGCGATTAAGATAACAAAAGAATGCGATTGCCTTGCGAAAGACGATCCCCAGATCACTCCCGATATGGGAATACTTGCCTCAAACGATCCGGTTGCCCTGGATAAGGCGTGTCTGGACCAGGCAATAGAAGCTTCGGGGATGGACATTTTTAAAAAGGTCCATCCGGAGCGGGACGGCATGAAGCAGCTCGCGCACGCCGCAAAAATAGGCCTCGGAACCCTCGATTACGAACTAATTCATATATAGGGACGGTTCCAAACCCAAGCTTGGACCGGTTCCAAAATTAAGATTAGACCTGTCCCTTTTTGGCGAACCCTTCCCCCTTCATTCGGTGCGTAACCAAAGATATTGCTAGAAACAATATAATGCCTTTTTCGTACCAGGTTAACGTCCTTCAAAGATTAAAGATGAAAGAAGGAACCAAAAAATTAACTAACCTTTTTTAAACCTCGCTTAACTCCCCATTCTCAAAGCCTGAAGTACGGGCTTTTCGAAGGGTCGTAAACGCGAGAAAGGAAAGTTCTATTTTGTTAAAAAAGTTATTTAATTTTTTTCGTTAACTTGAATGTACTCAAAAGGCATTATACTGTTTTCTAGTTAAAACATCCCGGGCTCACGCCGAATCTTTGCGAGTGGAGTTTGACCGGCCTGCAACCTATTTCATAATTTTATTATTGACGGGAGGGTAGCAGCGTATTACGATTATAAAAATTGTACTAAAGAAGGGGGATATATGTTTAGATCGAAGGCATTTGTTGTATTTCTGGCGCTCTTTTTTACGCTTTTCAGCGTTAGCGCGTACGCGCTTGAAAAAGAGCCCACAACCGAAGAACTTATGAAGGAAATCCAGGCGCTCAAAGAGAGGGTTTTGGAACTCGAATCAAAACTTGGAACGCAGGAAAAAACCTTACACACGCATGATGAGAAACTTGCGACACATGAGGAACATATTCACCATAGCGCAGGTGTTAAAGAACTGTTTAGTTATGACGGTTTAGTTATCGGCGCCGGCGCCACATTTGTTGCCCAAGGGACACCTAATGCCAACAACGCAGGTGACAACGAAGCTTCAAGATTTGACGGTTCTTTTAAAGCGGATATTGATATAGAGAAAGAATTCGGAGATTTTGGGCTTGGGTACATTCTTCTTGAAGCCGGAGCGGGGGATACAGTTGAGTCGGAGCTGGCTGTTTTCAGCAACGTTAACTATGCGGCATACGACTCCAGCTCAAACGTGGACGTTGTGGAAGCGTGGTACGAACAGTATCTATTTGAGAAACAGCTTGCAATTAAGGGAGGTAAGATAGACACCACAACCTACTTGGACGATAACAATTTTGCCCATGATGAAACAACCCAATTTCTGGGTAGAATGTTCAGAAATTCACCGGCAATAGAATTTCCAAGCGATAATGGCCCGGGCGCGCTTGTTACAGTTTCACCGAAAGACACGGTTGATTTTGTTCAGCTTGAGGGAATTTGGGCGGATGCCGACGCTGATTGGGAAAATTTATCAGACAGGCCGTTTATTGCCGGAGAAATTAATTTTATGCCGGCAAAAGCCTTTGATTATGACGAAGCCAAGTGGGAAGGCAATTACAGATTTTACTATTGGTATAACGGAACGCCTCACACCAAATGGAAAGACGGGGAGAAAAACAAGGAAAGTAACTACGGATTTGGCATAAGTCTTGATCAGAAGCTCGGGGAGGTTTTCGGGATTTTTTCAAGGTTTGGCTGGCAGGACCCAAAGGTAAGCATTATAGAGTACCACTGGTCCTTTGGAGCCGAGATGACAGGCGAATACTGGAATAGAAAAGATGATGTATTGGCCTTGGCGGTAGGCCAGGCAATTCCGGGCAAAGATTACGGCGACGCCGGGAATCCTCATAGAAACGAAACACATCTTGAAACATATTATTCGTTCAAAGTTAACGATTATTTGACCTTGAGCCCGGATTTCCAGGTTATATGGGACCCGAACGGATTTGGTAACGAAGAGGAAGGCGATAACGATCCAATTTTTGTTTACGGAGGAAGAGCCCAGGTAGGGTTTTAAAAGGAGGAAAAATGACTAAAGAAATTATGGTTTTAAGTGCAACAGCGGCTTCAATGGGTTTTTTTCATACGCTTTTCGGCCCGGATCATTATCTTCCTTTTATCGTAATGAGTAAGGCGAGGAAATGGTCGCTTTTTAAAACCGCTGTAATAACTATATTATGTGGTTTCGGGCATATATTGAGTTCAGTTGTTTTGGGCATTGTAGGAGTTATATTCGGTGTTGCCGTTATGAAATTAGAAGCTCTTGAAGCTTTCCGAGGGAATTTAGCAGCCTGGGCTCTGATAAGTTTTGGATTTGTATACTTTGTTTGGGGAATTCACACGGCAATAAGAAATAAGCCGCATAAACATATTCATTTGCATGCCGATGAAAAGGTGCATGTTCATGAACATTCTCATTTGGGGGAACATTCGCATCCGCATGAAGGTAAAGGCAATATTACACCATGGGTACTTTTTACTATATTTGTGCTGGGTCCGTGTGAGCCGCTAATTCCAATAATTATGTATCCGGCGGCCAAACATAATATTTCAGGCCTTGTAATGGTTACCGCTATTTTTGGAGGCATAACCATATTTACAATGCTTTCCATTGTTATGCTTGCTTCTTGGGGGATAAGTTTCGCGCCGATGGGAAAACTCGAGAAATATATTCATGCAATAGCCGGCGCGACGATTTGTTTATCAGGACTTGCAATACAATTTTTAGGGCTATAAAGAGCTTTTCGATTGCGTTTTTTTAAAAACTCAATTATAATCCTTTCAATATGAATAAGATTCTTCGAGAACTGGAACACCATATTCCGTTTACCGCTTTTGGGGCCGCCACGGGGATTATTCTTATGATAATTTTCCGCAATCTTCCGCATGAGGCGGCACACAGGCTTTTCTACGTTTTTCACCCCGCACACGTTGTTTTAAGCGCTATTGTTACGGCGGCCATGTATAACCTGTACGAGAGCCTGCTTAATGGCAGGAAGTGCAGCTTCTGGAAGGTACTTGTCATAGGGTATGTTGGTTCTGTTGGCGTAGCAACGCTTAGCGATTCCTT
>JBFZAV010000024.1:0-2760 GCA_041308745.1 Candidatus Omnitrophota bacterium
CCTTCCGTATAAAACTTCACATCCTTTATAAAGCCGTCCTTAATAACAAGATAAAACTCCATTTCATCTCCGCACGGGCCTTTCACATAGGAACAGGCCGTGGGATCGTTCATTCTTCCGAAATTCCGGGGGTTTTTTGCTCTTTCTATAAGGTGCCGCGGGTAAAGGCTTTCGTCATCGTGAGAGGGCATGCCAAGCCTCCTTTATAACTTGTGTCGTCTTATTATCCGTGTATTCTATTATGGTCTTTCCCTCGACCATGGCCCTGACAACTTTCTCGTCAAAAGCCACTTTGCCTATAATTTCCACGTTTTCTTTTTTCGCGTAATTTTCTATTTCCCCCGACATCTCCTCGTTAAGATCAAACTTGTTAATCAGGAGTTTAACGGGCACATTAAAATGCCTGGCTACCTTGATAACTCTATCCGCGTCGTGGAGGCCTGACATTGTAGGCTCCGTCACAACAAGGGCCACATCGACCCCTGAAATAGAAGCGATAACCGGGCACCCTATTCCGGGCGAGCCGTCTATTATTACCCAGTCGAGATTCTCCTCTTGGGCAAGCTCCCTCGCCTTACTTCTTACCAGGCTCACAAGCTTGCCGGAGTTCTCTTCGGCGATGCCCAGCTTCGCGTGGACCATCGGACCAAACCTCGTGCTTGAGATAAACCATTCGCCCGTTGTATTCTCCCGCATCTTTATCGCTCCTTCTGGACAGACAAAACTGCAGAACGCGCACCCTTCGCACGAAATAGTGTCAACAATAAAATCTCTACTTATCGCATCAAACCTGCAGAGCTCCCTGCACTTTCCGCAGGATATGCAGATTTTTTTATCGATAAAGGCGGTTGCGCCGCTTTTGAATATATGTCTTTCTTTTATGGTGGGCTTAAGCAATAGGTGCAGGTCCGCCGCGTCAACATCACAGTCAGCCATAACCTTTTTTTCGGCAAGAGCCGCAAAAGATGCCGTTACAACCGTCTTCCCCGTGCCGCCCTTTCCGCTTATAACAACTATTTGTTTCATTTTTCCGCTTCTTCTTTTATTTTATGATAAAGTTTTTTAAATTCTTTTTTGTATTCAGGGAATCCCTCCGCAATAGTTGTTCCCTTGGAATACGCTCGGGCTATCTCCTTTTTAAAAGGTATTTTCATTAAAATAGAGATATTTTCTTTTTGGCAATATTCCTCTGTTTTTTTGTCACCCAGATCAGAGCGGTTAATTACAACCCCAAACGGGATCTCCATTTGTTTTATAACTTCCACCGCCAGAATAAGGTCGTTAAGACCAAACGGTGTTGGCTCGGTAACAAGGATGCAGAAATCCGTTCCCTGAATAGACGCGATAACCGGACAGCTCGTTCCCGGAGGAGCGTCAATTATAACTGTTTTTTCTCTGTCTATTCGCCCCTTTACGGCTCTTATTAGGGGCGGCGCCATGGCCTCGCCGATATTGAGTTTTCCGTGAATAAATTCGACATTGCCCCTTGCGCCCTCTTCAAGAATCCCTATGTTTCTTTTTACTTCCTTTATACATTTTTCGGGGCAAAGATACGAACATGCGCCGCAAGCGTGACAAAGTTCGGGAAAAATAAGGGTTTTACCGGGAGCGCCGTTTTTGGAAGGAAGAACGGCAATAGCTTTGTAAGAGCAGACTTCCTGGCACTTGGAACAAAAAGTGCACCTCGACTCATCGACCTCGGGAACAAGAATTGAAACGTTTTCGACATTTTTTATTTCAGGTTTTATAAAAATATGCGCGTTGGGTTCCTCCACATCCGAGTCAAGAAGCTGCACCTTCCCTTCTAGGGAAAGCGCAAGACTTGTGGAAACCGTTGTTTTTCCGGTTCCGCCTTTTCCGCTGGCGACAGATATTATCATCTACCTCTCCCCGCCTCGGGAACCAAAATGTGAATCAACGCTGGCCCCGGCGCCCGGTTTGAATCCGCCTTTTTTATATTTTTCAACCGCGTCTTTCACCGAACCCGTTACGCCTGTAATCACGTCAATACCCGCGGCGCTTAACGTCTGAAACGCATTGGGGCCGACGTTTCCGGTTAGAACAGCTTTAACTCCTTTTTCTGCCATAAATTGTCCCGATTGTATCCCGACCCCGCCCAGTCCGTCCTTGTTTAAATTATCCACGGCCACGGCCTCGTCGGTATCGGTATCAACAATGATAAAATACTGACATCTGCCGAATCTGGGGTCAACCTGTGATTCAAGACTGTTTCCCTGCGAAGTAATACAAATTTTCATCTTTTACACCCTCCTTCAGACTGTTCTCCCTCATTGGAATGATCACATACTGTTTTATCAAGACCGTAACCTTTTCCCGCGCCCGGCTTACATAAACTTTCTCCGCCCACAAGAGTTCCGTTTGATACTTCGTTTACCACGTCTTCAATGCTTCCGCTTATTCCGACTATTACCTTTATTCCCTCGTCATCAAAAAGCTGAACGGCCCTCTGGCCCATGCCTCCGGCAATAATGCAATCAACGCCTTTTCCATGCAAAAATTCGGGCAAAAATCCGGGGTGATGGCCGGGATTGGCAATCTCTTCCTTTTTTACTACTACCCCTTTTTCTATATCAACTATCGTAAATACCGGACACCGCCCAAAATGCGCGGATACAGCGTCCCCCTCTGTAGAAATAGCTATTCGCATATGTCCTCCATCCTGTTTCAGAACCGGCAAGAATCACCCTACCGGCCCCGCATAATTGTTTTAGTCCTCAGACTGGTTCTTTTCCAGGGCGC
>JBFZAV010000025.1:0-3036 GCA_041308745.1 Candidatus Omnitrophota bacterium
ACCGATTCTTTGCTGGCTTTTCTGATTGGTGTTTATATCATTAAACAATCTTTTTCTTTAGGAAAAGAGGCTGTTGATTCTCTGCTCGATGTTTCCGCCGGCGAAGAAATTGAGAAAAAAATAAACACAATTGCCGGAAAAGAAAACATTGAAATTTCTTCATTAAAAACTCAAAAAAAAGGATCGGCAATAACCGCTAACCTGGAAATTAAATTGTCCAACAATTTAAGCGTAGAAGAAGCGACTAAAATTTCAAACAGTTTAAGGGAAAAACTTATGAAAGAAATAGAAAATCTTCATTATGTTGGCATTCAGATAACAAGCCATGAAGTTCAAACAGGATTTTACAAACCTACTTTCGGCAGGAGTTTTGGCTGGCAGGGAAGGGGTAGGTTTAAGGGAAATATTGAAGAGGCAAAGGGGGAAGGGCCGGCCGGCGATTGTGTTTGTCAAAAATGCGGTTATAAAATTCTTCACGAGCGCGGCGTTCCTTGTTCGACTCTTGAGTGTCCAAATTGTAAAATTAAATTAATTAGAAAATAAAGAAGAATAATATGCCCAGCAATACAACTTCTAGCACATTTTTCTAAAGAAAAAATGTAAGGGCGAAATACTGGGTTGGTAAGAAGTGTAATAAAAATTAATTTCAACTAATCAACGTTAATGGTTTAAACGCCTTTGGCGCTGGAAGTTGATATACTGGGTATGGTCAGACCTAGATTATGTAGAAGAATAAGCTTTAATCCGAATATAACTTATTTCAAACCCCAAGGCGTGCCAATGAGATATTTGGAGATTGTTGAATTAACCACTGAAGAGGTGGAAGCATTGAGGTTAAGAAATATGAAAGATTTGGAGCAGGAAGAAGCGGCTAAAAAGATGAATACCTCCCAGAGCACTTTTCAGAGAATCTTATCCTCGGCTTACAAAAAAATTACCGAAGCCCTAATAGAGGGGAAGGCGATAAAGATAATAAAATAGAATTTTAATGCAACCCTTTCTAGTTTTTAACGTTATGTTAAAATAGGATAAAGGTCTTTAATATTAATTAATAATTTAAAAAACATATGATAAAAAATAAAATATTATTTTTGCTGACAATTATTGTTATTTTTTCTTTTACTTCCGTCGCGACAACTAAAGCGATACAAGTTCAGAACCAAAATCAAGAGCAAAACCAGGAAGTGAATCAGGAACAAAATACGTCAACAAACGACCAACAGAATCAGGTTCAAAACCAAGAGCAGAACCAGGAGCAAAACCAAATACAAAGCCAGGAGCAAAACGAAGAGCCGATGTTGATACAGCAACAACAAAAGCAGCAACAGGGACAAATCACCGCCCAAACACACCAAAGTACCGTGGCTGGCTTTGTCCAATCTCTCTTGCAAGTCGCTGACAGGCAAGGCGGAATTGGAGAGCAGGTAAGAACAATCGCCCAACAGCAAAATCAATCGGCAAGTACCACAATCCAATCGATGGAAAAAATTCAAACAAGAAATAAAGTAAAAACATTTCTGGCGGGAAGCGATTATAAAAATCTGGGGGCATTAAGAAGTGAAACGGTCCAAACTAGAAATAGATTGGAGCAGTTGAATAAATTAATGGAAAATGTCCAAAATGAAGGAGATAAAACAGAGCTTCAGAATCAAATTCAGACGCTGGAGCAGGAACAAACAAGAATCGAAAGCTTTATAAAAGCGCAGGAAGGAAAATTCAGCTTATTCGGCTGGCTGGCAAAGTGGATTAGCGGATATAAATAAAGAATATCAAAAAACCGCCCTAAGGGGCGGTTTTTTGCATTGACAAAAATATATTAGTTTGATAAAGAATAACTGTTGTCCATGGTGATGGGAAGTAGCTCAGTGGCAGAGCGCGGATTAGCTAGCGAGTCCGAGGTCGAAGGTTCAATTCCTTCCTTCCCTTACCAAGACATTGGGATTTCAAAGTTGGAGAGTAGCTCAGCGAAAGAGCATCGGGGTTGACAACTCGAAGGTCGTGGGTTCAAGTCCCACCTCTCCAGCCAGAGATCAAAGGGCGCGTCCTGTTTACAGGCCGCCCTTATTCTTTTTACTCAACTGGTTTGACAAAATGAGATTTTGTGTGTCATGATATCTAAAAGGAGGTGAGTGACGAATGGGCTTCAAAAAAGCTAAGCCCAAGGGACTAGTTGCGTTCTCGTTTGCCCAGAGACCGATAGAACCGAGCCCGTGTAATAAACGTTTGGCCAAAGCCGTCGAGCGGATTATGCGCGAGGAAAGCGGACTAATCGTAGTGGTCGCTCAATGGGAAGTCTCGTTAGGCCTGGAGACGCTTGAGCCCATTCTCACGGTGAAGAAACACAGGCAATCCGATTGCTATCTTGATTGCGATGAAGTGACGGCGCAGGCCGTCCCGCTCTTCCGTGAACTGGGAATTACGGAAGTGATAGTTGTCGGCAATCCATTTCTTCATCTGATGAGATGCAAAGAAGTAGTCCGTGAAGCTGGTTTCGTGCCGGTCAAGAGAAGAGTTGGATGGATTGGCTTTGACCGAAAGTCTCTTCAGTGGTGGACCAAGGGTCCACTTGAGCTCTTTTTCTACTCTGTTCTTCAAAAGCTTATTGGTTGGAAGGGCCGGTAAGCTATCGCCTGCGAACCCAAACGGGGGCTCAATAGATAGAGCCCCCGTGTTCAATTTTGATTTTTAGCGAAAAGAAGTGGGCTTGCCCTGAAACACATTGAAGGGTAAACTGGAAATATTATGCAAAAGCCGGAAGAGATTAAAAAGATTGTTAAGGAAGGATATAAAAAAATAGCTATTGCAGGTTCTTCTTGTTCTTGCAACTGCAAAAACAGCAAAGATATTTCAAAGAGCATAGGATATTCAGATGACGAAATTGCCGCGGGGGAAGGGGCGAATCTTGGTTTGGGCTGCGGAAATCCGGTCGCAATAAGCAAAATAAAAGAAGGGGATGTTGTTTTGGATTTGGGCTGCGGAGCCGGTTTTGATTGCTTCTTGGCTTTAAAAAAAGCCGGCAAAACGGGAAAAGTCATC
>JBFZAV010000026.1:0-9459 GCA_041308745.1 Candidatus Omnitrophota bacterium
TTGCCGGAGCTACCGTTATTAGAGGCATTATGGGCTTTGGGGCCGATAGCCGGATGCATTCGGCAAAATTGCTTCGTCTATCTGAAGATCTGCCGATTATCATCGAAATAGTTGATACAGAGGAAAAGCTTAATACTATTATTCCTTTTCTTGATGAAGTTGTCATAGAAGGCTTGATTACTCGCGAAAAGGTCAGAGTAATTAAATACCGCCACAAGTAAAGGCCGCGTATTTTGCCAGATCCAAACATTCCTAAAAAACATGGAACTTTTTTTTAAGATCCTTTGTTCCTGTATGTGAGGGCACGAAAAGCAAAGTGCCTAAACAAAGGAGGAAGCCATGTTAAACAGGAAAAATTTTACAAAAATATTTATCGTTGCTTTGCTTATTCTCGCCACTATCGCGGTTCAGGCGGCGCCGGTATTTGCCTATGATAGAAGGGGCGGCGGGCGGCGTCCCGATTTTCACTACACACCACATTACAAGCCGCACGGCAGGGTGGTGCACTCCTTGCCCTATGCTTACACCAGGCTCTTTATGGCCGGCATTGAGTATTTTTATTGGGAAGGCATGTATTACCGAAGGATGTCAAATAGATATGTAATTGTCCCCGCGCCGGTAGGGACGGTTGTTACAACTATTCCGTCCGGGTGCCGTCCGGTCGTTATAGACGGCGTTCCGTATTACAACATTAATGACGTTACTTACATGCAGACTTCTTACGGTTACCAAGTTGTACCCGAGCCCAAGATAATTGTTATTAAAGATTCAGAGATAAAAGCCGCCGCGAAAGAATCTGTTCAAAACGAGCTAAATGCCCAAAGAGCGGCTTCTGTAAGCGCGGCAAGCACCGCTAATAATAACGGAGAATCTTTTACGGTTAATATTCCGAACTCCAGCGGAGGGTACACGCCCGTAGTCTTAAGAAGGTCCGGAACAGGATTTGTCGGGCCGCAGGGCGAATTCTACACAGAATTTCCGCAGATCGAACAGCTAAAAGTTATGTACGCAAAATAAAAAATAATCACACCGCTAAGCCGGGGTTGGAAACACGCCGACCCCGGCTTATTTTTTATTCCAAATATATTTTCACGGAAAGTCAACAAAAAAAATATTTTTTTGATAAAAATAATGAGCAAAAATAACTGGCAAAAATAATTATTTTTTTGTAGAATAGGCCTTACGGAGATAGAAAATTTTCACCCATAGAAAGGGGTGAAACCCGCGAGAAACGAGCCTCGGAAAGCGTTCCGGGCGAAGCAAGAATAAAAAACCAACTTTTTTGCGACTAACAATATGTTGTATATTACTTGACAACAGGTACTATATGTGGTATTTTCGTTGTCGCCTGTGGAGATGGGCGTTTTTTTAAAATTGATGAAATTTAAGGCCCCATGGCCGTATCAAAAAGGGTAGAAAGGGAAAAATATGTATTCAACAGATATCAAATTTATCAGAAAGCGAGACGGAAGACTCGAGCCTTTTGATCCGAAGAAGATTGAAAAGGCCATCTTTGCCGCGGCGAAGTCCGTTGGCGGAGAGGATGCCGAAAAGGCAAAGAACATTACCCGCCAGACAATAACGTTTCTCGAGGTTTTGTACAAGGAGGACAGGATACCGACTGTTGAAAACGTCCAGGACCTTGTAGAAAAGGTTTTAATAGAGAATGGGCATGCCAAAACCGCAAAAGCTTACATACTTTACAGGGAACAGCACGCGCATATCAGGCAGACCAAAGCCCTGCTTTCGGATGCCGTAAACATGGTAGATAGTTATATCCAGCAGAAGGACTGGATGGTGAAAGAAAACGCCAACATGGGGTATTCCCTTCAAGGGTTAAACAACTATCTTTCCACCGCCGTTTCAAACAAATACTGGCTTGACCGCATATATTCTAAGGAAATAGCCGAAAAACATTCCTCGGGAGATCTTCACCTTCACGATCTCGGGTCTATCAGCGCGTACTGCTGCGGCTGGGATTTAAAGGATCTTTTGGTCCGAGGTTTTGGCGGAGCTTATGGCAAGGTTGAATCAAAACCGCCGAAACATTTCAGGGTTGCGCTGGGGCAGATAGTCAATTTTGTTTACACACTGCAGGGCGAGGCGGCCGGAGCCCAGGCTTTCTCGAACTTCGACACCCTTTTGGCCCCTTTTGTATATTACGACCAGCTTACGTACGCGCAGGTAAGGCAGTATATGCAGGAATTTATATTTAACATAAACGTTCCCACGAGAGTTGGTTTCCAGACGCCTTTTACAAATATCACCATGGATCTTACGGTCCCGGGATCTTTCAAAGATGAGGCTGTGGTTGTAGGGGGCGAGCTGAAGGATAAAAAATACGGTGATTTTCAGCACGAGGCCGATCTTATAAACAAAGCCTTCTGTGACGTTATGACCGAAGGCGACGCAAAGGGAAGGATATTCTCGTTTCCCATCCCGACATACAACATAACGAAGGATTTTAACTGGGACAATCCGGATTTAAACGGTCTTTGGGAAATGACAGCAAAATACGGCATACCGTATTTTTCAAACTTTATCAATAGCGACATGAGTCCTGACGATGCGCGCAGCATGTGCTGCCGATTGAGGCTTGACAATAGACAGCTCAAGAAACGGGGAGGCGGACTTTTTGGGGCTAATCCGCTGACGGGTTCAATCGGTGTAGTTACGCTGAATATTCCGCGCCTGGCCTATTTGTCGGATTCCAAAGAGTCTTTCTACAATGGGCTTGACGAACTTTTGCGTATTTCCAAGGAATCGCTTGAAATAAAAAGGAAGGTTCTGGAAGACCTGACAGATCAGGGGCTTTATCCGTATTCTAAACACTACCTTGACGGGATAAAGAAAAGGTTTGGATTTTTCTGGGCCAATCACTTTTCGACAATAGGTCTTGTCGGAATAAACGAGGCATGCCTAAATCTTTTAAAGGCGGACATAGGAACAGAAGAGGGAAGTCTGTTTGCCCAGGAAATCCTGAACTACATAAGAGAAAAACTTATGAAGTTTCAGGAAGAAACGGGCCACATGTACAATCTTGAGGCCACTCCCGCGGAAGGGACAAGCTATCGCTTGGCAAAAATTGACAAGGAAAGATTTCCGGGGATAATAACTCAAGGCCAGAAAGAGCCGTATTATACGAACTCATCGAATTTACCGGTGAATTATACGGACGATGTTTTTTGGGCGCTTGACCATCAGGACAAGGTCCAGACACTTTATACCGGCGGAACTGTTTTTCACATGTTTCTCGGCGAGAGAATAGAGGATAGCGAAGTCTGTAAGAAGTTAATTAAAAAGGTTGCCGAAAATTATCACCTGCCTTATTATACCGTAACGCCGACGTTCACCATCTGTTCGGAACACGGATATATACCGGGTGAGCATTTCGAGTGCCCATTTCACGAAGACGAGTCTTCCAATAAGGAGGTTTTATTATGAGCGGAAAATGCAATGTTGAGGTTTTTTCTCGGGTTACTGGGTTTTTTAGGCCCGTTCAGTCATGGAACAAGGGAAAAACAGAAGAGTTCAAGGAAAGAAAAACATTTAAACTGGATGAAGCATCACTGAAGAATGAAAATAGCAGGGCTAGAAAAGCTTTCGTTAACTGATTTTCCCGGTTACATATCGGCAGTCGTGTTTCTTGCCGGCTGCAATTTCAGATGTGCATACTGTCAAAACCCGGATCTAGTAAAAGAAGATCCGGGTTTTGGTATTTCTGAGGAAGAATTATTTGATTACTTAGGAAAGAGAAAGAATTTTATTGAAGGGGTTGTTGTTTCGGGCGGTGAGCCCACAATTCATAAAGACCTGACGGCGCTATTAAAAAAAATAAAAGAAAATGATTTCAAAGTAAAACTTGATACGAATGGAGCGAACCCCGATTTATTAAAAGCCATCATAAGAGAAAAATGTGTAGACTATATCGCCATAGACGTTAAAACATCATTTTCCAAATACGATGAAGTTACATCTATGAAGGGATCGGGCGAAATTGTAAAAGAAAGCATAAGTATTGCTATGGGCTCAAATATCCCATATGAATTAAGGACCACATGTGTTCCGGGCATAGTCGGCGAGGAAGATTTTATCCTTATTGGCGAGGCGCTTAAAGGCGCCAGAAAATATTGTCTTCAGCAGTTTAGGCCCATAGTTACGCTGGATAAAAAATTCGAAAAGGTTAAACCATATTCAAAAGAAAAGATATTGAAATTTAAGGAGATACTCGCAAAATATTTTGAGGTTGTTGAAATTAGAGGGTTCTAGAAAAGCCAGAAAAAATTTGATAAAAAAGCCCTGCGGGTATAGAATAACACCATGAAAGGCCTTAAATTTAAAACACGCATTATTCTCATATTTTTTCTTTCGTATACGCTTCTCTCGGTTTCCTTAATCGGCCTATTCTATTCCAAATCAGTAATTCTTCAAAAAGAGCAGCTCCGCGCGCGTTTGATGCAGCTTTCTTCTCTTGCGACCAACCTGGTTAAGTCCGATATAATAAAAAATCTTGTTCCCGCAAGGGCAAGTATGCAGACCCCGGAATACAGTAATCTTGTCGGGGATTTAAGAAAAATAACCGCAATAGACCCGGCGATAGCTGACGCCTATATCCTTGTAGATACGGGAAAACCCGGAATAATGAAATTTGTGGCAAATGCCGACAGCGTAAATGTTGTTGATTGCGGCGAAGAATACGATGTTTTGAAGTTTCCGGAACTTCCCAAGGCTTTTGACGGCCCGGCTGCCGATAAAAAGATTACGAGTGACAGGTGGGGACACTGGCTGTCGGGGTACGCGCCGATCAGAGACGAAGAGAATGCGGCAATAGGCATACTTGGAATAGACATTTCCGCAGGCACCATTTATTCCATGCAAAACATGATAAAAAGAATAGCGTTTTATGTTTTTATCACTGGCATTCTTCTTGCGCTTGCCTCGGGAAAAATCGTTTCTCTCTGGCTTACAAAACCCGTCAATATGCTGATTAAGGGAATGGAAAAGATTAAGTCGGGCGATCTGGATTATAAAATTGATGTTAATGCCGATGATGAACTTGGGATTTTAAGCCAAAATTTTAATTTCATGGCGATGGAACTAAAAAAATATATAGAAAACCTTACGGAGACAACAAAGGAAAAAGAAAGGGTTACAAGAGAGCTTGAAATCGCAGCTGAAATGCAGAAGGCGATGCTTCCGCACTACAATCTTGATGTGGAAGAGCTGGATATCGCGGGGTTAAGTCTTCCGGCAAAACAGGTGGGCGGCGACTACTTTGACTACATGAACGAAGAAGGCAATAATATTGGGTTTGTAATCGCCGATGCCACGGGCAAAGGCCTTCCGAGTTCCATTTTTATGACCAATTCAAAAAGCATTTTCAAAGTTATGACTACGGAAGAAACATCTCCCGGCAAAGTTATACAAAGAACAAACGATATTATGATAAAAGAGTTTGATCCCGCGGCAAGCATGTTTGCCACGATGTTTTACGGTATTTATAATAAGGATACAAGTAGATTCGTATATTCAAACGCCGGACATAATCCGCCCATTCTAATAGACAGCGCCCATTCGACGGAAAAACTCTTAAAATCGCACGGCTGCCCCATAGGCATAATTAAGGATCAGATTTACGCCGAAGATGAAATAATAATGCAGAAAGGCGACATGGTTATTTTATACACCGACGGGGTAGTGGAGGCGATGAACGAAAAAAACGAAATGTACGGCATACAGAAGCTTATGAAATTGGTGCTTGATAATAAAGGATTGTTGGCGCAGGAGCTTATCGATAAAATAAGAAACAGTGTTTTCGAATTCGCGGGCGGCAGGCTTCAGTACGATGATATAACACTTCTGATTTTTAAAGTAAGGTAATTTTTAGCCCAGCGCTTCCTTCTCTTTATGTTTTTTAATAAGAACAAGATTCCTCGCGTAAACTAATAATCCAAAACCCTGACCTATTGTGAAGACAATATCTTTTATGTGGAGCGCGTAAATAAAAAGAACAGCTCCGCCGGCCAGGCTGAAATACCAGAACAAAACGGGAATGTGGCTTTTTTTCTTTATTTCAGAGGCTATCCACTGCAGAAGAAACCTTGCGCTGAAAAGAAGTTGTCCCAAAAATCCGAAAGCTATCCATAGATCCATAAGTTCTCCCCTTTTTCTAGTAGTTGCCGAAAAGTATCTCAAAAAATAATTTTATTGTTTCGAAGGCTTTTTTTGAAGTATATTTTGATTTGCCGTATTTTCTCTCTTTATGCGCAACTTCGATTTCGCCGAGAGAAAATCCGTGTTTTTTGATTAATAGGGGAAGGAACCGGTGCAGGCCGTTCTTGTCCAGCCGGACTGCTTTAATAGCCTCGGCCTTGTAAAGCCTATAAGTACATGAAATATCATGGACCGGTACTCGGAAAAATATTTTCTGGAAAAAATTACCGAGCCTTGATAAAAATAATTTGCTCACCGGGTCCTTGCGGCCTTTTCTCCAACCGCAGATAACATCGCCGGAACCTGATTCAAAGGCCCGGAAGAAGTTTGGTATCTCTTTTGGATCGTCCTGAAGATCTCCGTCCATGGATATAATGAGTTTCCCTCTAGAGGCCTTGAAGCCCTCGTAAAGGGCTTTTGTCTGGCCCTTTCTTTCCGCGAGATTAACGAGAAAAATATTTGTATTATTTTTTTGAAACTCTTCAATTATGCTTTTTGTCCCGTCCAAAGAGCCGTCATTGACAACGATTATCTCGAAAGACTTGTTTAAACCTGACAATACGGTGTTTAAGCCGCTGATAAGCTCTCTTGCGGAATGCTCTTCGTCATGCATTGGTATGACTATTGAAAAAAATATGTTCTCGGTCATTTTTATCCAGAAAAATTTTGAAACTTTTATTAAAATATACATTAAACAAAGAGCGATTGCTATTAGAGTCGGAAATTTATTTTTAAAACAATAAACGCATAATTACGCGGGCTCGGTCAATTGCGGGCTATAGAAAATTCACGAGCGGCGGAGCTTATAAATACTGATTGATATTGACAGTCAAAACAATATAATGTATAGTATCCTAAATGAGCCGTTCATCTAAAACTTTAAAAGGAGGTGTTTAATGAACAAGGCAGAATTTATAGAATCAGTTGCAAAAGTAGGTAAATATTCAACAAAAGCCGAAGCTGCAAGAGCATATGATGCAGTCGTAAGCGCGTTAACCGGTCGTCTTTCAAAAGGAAATGACAAGGAAAGAGTTCTTCGACTTCCTGAATTAGGTACTTTCCAGATGAAGAAGAGAAAAGCCAGAACAGGCAGAAATCCTCAGACAGGTAAAGCAATAAAGATACCTGCGAAGAACGTTGTTGCTTTTAGAAGCGGCAAGAGCTTAAAAGAAAGCCTATAATCCTAGAGAAAAGTAAGGATTTTAACAGCCCCTGCTTGGGAAACCAAGTAGGGGCTGTTTTTTTATGCCCGAGTATGTTAAAATCTACGGGTATTTAATTTTAGGAGGCAAAATGTTCGCGATTAAAGATATAGCACAATTGCTTAAGGCCGAAGTCATAGGGGACGGCAATATTGTCGTTAAAGGGCTTTCTTCCATAGCATTAGCTAATGAAGGCGATTTAACCTTTGCCATGGATGAAGAAAGTTTAAAACAGGCCGAAAAATCGAAGGCTTCAGGAGTGCTTACGACAATTGAAACAACCGGTTATGCCAAGCCGGTTCTTAAGGTGAGGGATATTAAGGAAGCGGTTACTATTCTCTACAATGCGGCCCAATCGGTTATGCCGCCCGTAAAAGGCGAAATACATTCTACGGCAATTATTCATAAAACGGCGAGTCTTGGGCAAAATGTTAATGTCGGGCCGTATACGGTTATAGGTAAGAATACCAAAATAGGCGATAATTCTTATATCGGATCAGGGTGCAGCATCGGAGAGGGAGTTTTAATCGGGAATAACTGTAAGCTATTTCCGAGCGTTACGATATACGATAATGCAATTTTAAAAAATAAAGTTATAATTCATTCGGGAACGGTCATAGGATCGGATGGGTTTGGTTATGTTCCTAAGGATGGACAAATATATAAGGTGCCGCAGCTCGGAAGGGTGATCATTGAAGACAATGTGGAAATAGGGTCTAACACATCGGTTGACAGGGGAACTTTTGTTGACACTATTATAGGAAAGAATACAAAAATAGATAACCTTGTGCAGATCGCCCATAATGTCCATATAGGCCAAAATGTTTTTATAGCCGCTCAAGTGGGCATAGCCGGCAGCACTTCGATAGACGATAACACAATGATAGGCGGCCATGCCGGCATTCCCGATCATGTCAGAATTGGAAAAAATGTAAAGATCGGGGGCAAAACGGGCGTTACGGGAAGCGTAAAGGATAATGCAATAGTTTTCGGGTATCCGCACAGGGAAGCGAGTGAGGCGAGAAAATTGCACGGTCTTTTATCAATTTTATTAAAGAACGAGAAAAAGTTCAGAAAATTATTAAGAGAACAATCAGAATAAAAAGTTTGGAGAAAAAAATGATCATTTTAACGGGCGGAGCGGGATTCATAGGAAGCGCCTTTTTGTGGAAATTAAACCAGGAAGGCATAACGGATATTATAGTCGTTGATGAGCTCGATAATACCGAAAAATGGAAGAACCTTGTTGGTAAAAAGTTCGCCGACTACATTGATAAAGATGTTTTTCTTACCCGTCTCAAAGAAAATAAAATTAAAAAGATTAAACACATTGTTCATATGGGCGCGTGTAGTTCCACAACTCTTACGGACGCGAATTATTACATAAAGAACAACTACGAATATTCAAAAGCGCTTGCCGAATACGCTCTTAAGGAAAAAGTACCTTTTATGTACGCCTCAAGCGCCGCAACTTATGGCTGTGGGGAAGAAGGGTATTCCGATAATGAAAAATCTCTCTACAAGCTTAAACCTTTAAACATGTACGGCTATTCAAAACACATGTTTGATCTCTGGGCTCTTGATAATAAATTCTTAAATAAATTTACGGGCATAAAATTTTTTAATGTTTACGGCCCCAACGAATACCACAAGGGCGACATGAAAAGCGTTATATGTAAGGCTTTCCCCGAGGTAAGAGATAAAGGTGTGATGCGTCTATTTAAGTCTTATAAAAAAGAGTATCCCGACGGCGGACAGAAGAGAGATTTCATTTATATCAAGGACGCTGTTGAAGTAATGTATTTCTTTTTTAAGAAACCTTCAAAAACAGGCATTTATAATCTTGGAACAGGCCGGGCAAAAACATGGAACGAACTTGCAAGGGCTATATTTGCTGCGGTAGGCAAGGAGCCAAAAATAGAATACATCGAAATGCCGGAAACCCTAAGGGCAAAGTATCAGTATTTTACTGAAGCGGATATGAAAAAACTTGAAAAGTCGGGACTAAAGTATAAATTTACACCTCTTGAAGAAGATCGGAAGA
>JBFZAV010000027.1:0-3171 GCA_041308745.1 Candidatus Omnitrophota bacterium
CAATTCTTCATAAGTGGTGTCGGTGCTCCCATCATTAACGAATATTACCTCGTAGGGCCGGTCTACTTTTTCAAAAATTTCCCTGATTTCATTACTCAGCAGTGAAATATTCAAAGCTTCATTGAACACGGGAATTACAATGCTTATATACATGACGATTACCCCTTTTGTGGTTGACGGTCGCTGACGCCGCCGAGGCGCAGCAGCCCGTATATGGTGTAAAAAAAGTAAATGGCGTAGAGGGAAACGATGTCGAGGAACGGTTTAATAAGGAAACTGAGCGAAAAATTCCGGGTATATTTAAAAGTCGTCAAACCTTTGAGGAAGAAAACTAAAACAACAGGAAAAAACAAAATAATCAGCAGGGAGGGTTGTTTTTTTAAAATAGCGACAGAGACGGCAATTAAATAAATCAGCGGGATATGATATCGCATCAGGATCGCATCGGGGGAGGTTCTATATTTTCTTGAAAAAGCAACCCTCCCCGCTGTGCTTTTTTTTATTAATTGTAAAAAGCTTAATAATGAGTCAGGATGTTTATGGAAAGCGGTCGCACCCGGTTGAAAGATTATTTTATACCCCTTTTCTATTATATGATAACATATGTCCTTATCCTCTCCATAGGTTTTGAAAAGAGCGGTGTCGAAGCCTTCTGAAATGAGATTTTTTCTTACTGCCAGGTTGCAGCTGGGGAATCCTCTGATTTCCCTTTTTACTCCATAACGGTGATAACGCATAAAAAGAGAAATAGACAGATATTCTGAAATAATGTTTCCTTCATTGGCCGGCCGTATTTCTCCTCCGACGGCTCCAATGCTTTCATCATCAAAAGGTTCGGTTAGATTCTTGAGCCAATTCCTGGAAACGAACGCGTCGGCATCCAGAAATACCAGTATTTCGTTTTTGGCTTGTTTGATACCGGTGTTCCTGGCAAAAGACGCCCCTTTTTGATGTTCTTGCAAATAAATAACTTGCGAAAATTGTTGTACGATTTCACGGGTATTATCAGTGGAATTGTTATCCACAACTATTGTTTCGTAGTATTCTTTGGGATATTCGGTGTTTTGGACGGACTCAAGGCATTTTTTAAGATTCTGGGCTTCATTGTAAGAGGCGATAATAATGGAACACGTTTTCATATTAATATTAAAGCTATCACAGTTTCGCTGTAAAGGCAAGAAATGAGGCAGAGGCCTTTCGAAAAAAAACATCGACAAAACTAGTATAATATTATAGAATTAGTAAAATTTACCTTTCAAGGGGGAATAATGTCAAAAGAGCATATCATACTTGTGGTTGACGACAACAAGGACTTTGCCGATGTTTTTTGCGATATACTAAGGACTAACAATTACGAGGCTGAAAGCTGCTACGGCGGCGCACAGGCCGTAGAGAAGGTAAAAGGGGGCAATTTTGATATAGTTTTCCTCGATATAAGGATGCCCGAGATGGACGGCATCGAGACCCTCAAGGAAGTGAAAAAGCTCAAGCCGGATACCATGGTTATTATGATGACGGGTTACTCCGTTGACGAGCTTGTTCATAGGGCCCTGGAAGAGAAGGCCTCAGACATAATTTACAAGCCATTCGAGATAAGCAAAGTTTTGAGCCTGATCCAGAATAAGTGATATTTTCTGCATTCTTTACCCCGCTTTAACAATATGAATTTAGCAAAGAAATTTTTGATTTTTGTATTTTTAATGATTATTTCTCTCTCTTGCCAGGCGCAGTACAAGGCAACGCAAGAGGGGGCGGGAGAATCCGAGTTCTTCTCCTATAAAAGATTTTTGAACAGCGCAAACCTTATCGGAAAAATAGTGGAGGATAAAGGGGCGCAGAAGGGACTGAGGGATTTCGCGGCGGGGTTTACGGCCGGACTCAGCGCGCTGGAAGCCGGGGATACGAATACCGCGAAAGGCGAGTTTTTCAAGGCTTCCGACGCGTGGCCCGAATATTTTGGCGCGGATTTTCTTCTCGCGTTAAGCTTTGAAAAGAACGGCGATATCGATACCGCCGCGAGGTTCTATAAGAGCTATCTTCTGAAACTTAAAGATTTTCACGAGGGGCGGTATAAAATATCCGATTCGCTGATAAGGATCCTGGGCGAGGGGAAGATAGAAGGATACAAGGAAGCGTATGATCTTATAGAAGCGCGTCTTGCGGTTTACGGCATAGACCTGGACAAGGTGCGGCCCGTTGCTGTTTTTCCGGCGTTTCTTTTGTATATCATCCTGCTTGCCCTGTTCGCGGTGCTCTATCTTGCGCTTGCACAGTGGGTTTTTCCATATATCAGGAAAATGAAGAAGATGCGGCATCCCCCCGAGGGGTTCTGGGTCTGCAGGTATTGCGGCGCGGCGAGTCCGGATCTCAGTAATGTGTGCAACGATTGCAGACGGCCGCGGCCCGTATAATCGGGGTTCACGGTCAACAGTCCACCGTCCACAGATTGCATGGCGCGAGGCGCATGGCGCAGGGCGAAAGGTAAAAGGAAAAGGGAAAAAGGATAAGGGAAGTAGGCCTCTTAGATCCTTGATACTCGATGCTCGATATGTGATGCTTGATATTCGAGGTTTGATGTTAGATCGTTGTCATTGCGAGGAGGAACGAAGTGACGACGAAGCAATCTCAAACGTAAAAGATTGCTTCGCCCCTTTGGGGCTCGCAATGACGCGTGAACCGCAACCGATAACCGATGACCGTTTCGAGCTGCGCAACCGCAGCCTATAACCGAAACTGGTGACCCATAACCCATTACTCATCACTTGTCACATATAAGTTATGGATAAATTAAAATTTTTCAAATTTTGTTACGGCATCGAACCTGAGATTTTAGCGGAGGACGTGATAATAACACCGTTCCTTCCGCTCGATCTATTTAAAAGATATTGCAAGGTCAAAAATGAGTTCAAGGGAAAAGTTTATTCGGGTTTTACCGGCGAAAGGAAAAAGGAAAAGATCACGGTTATTCACAGCGGACTCGGTGACAGGCTTACGGGAGACGCTGTCCTTCTTCTGGGGCTTTTGCCCGTCAGGAATATCATTTTTACAGGCGCCTGCGGGGGCTTAAGTGATCTAAAGATCGGTGATCTGGTAGTCGCGGAAAGCGCTTTTAACGGAGAAGGGTTTTCGAGGTATTTTGACGAAGCTGCTGATTTTGGAAAAATATTCGAT
>JBFZAV010000028.1:0-6470 GCA_041308745.1 Candidatus Omnitrophota bacterium
CTTTCCTTTTTTCAGTTCTTCTACAAACCATTTAAACTGTTCATCCGTAAGCTTTCCGCCTTCATTATCAAGAACAATAAAATATGAGTTGCGGTTCTTAAAAGCAAATTCTTTTTTCCCGCAATATTCATCAAAAAGATCTCTGTCATCATGGTTGCCTATTGCCGCAATAACGGGCCACTTAATAAGTTTCTGAAGTTTCTTATAGGCCTCAAAATGAAACCTCTTGCCGTCCAAAGAAACATCGCCTACGCTCAAGACAAAATCTATCGGTATTTTCTGGAATCTGTCTTCTCTATTTATGTGCCAAATTTCTTTAAGCGTTGCGGCATCATTAAAAATAAGCCCGGCATGGTTATCGCCAAATACAATAAACGAAAAGTATACGCCGTCATTTCCCGCAAGCTTATCTATATTGGCCTGATTATTATCGCTTTTATCCGCTCCGCCCGAAATCCAAAATGGCACTAGCGGAAGGAAAGAATAACCTATACAAGCTATAAGTATAAATATTATTAGTTTCTTTACCTTCATATTCCCCCTCACCTGGAGATTGCGATTATTTGGTACCTCAGGGTTCCCACCGGAGCTTTTATTTCAACCACATCGCCTTTCTTTTTTCCCAAAAGAGCTTTCCCCACCGGAGAAGATATCGAAATCTTACCTGAGTCAAAATCGGATTCCTCTTCAGAAACAAGAAAGTAATCAAACTCGTCATCGTGATCCAGATCTTTTATGGTCACTTTCGCCCCGAGAAAAGCCTCGTCTTTATTCATCAACGATTCATCTATCAGTCTTGCACGGCCTAAAATACCCTCCATCTCCGCAATTTTCTTCTCGTTAAGCCCCTGGTCTTCTTTTGCGGCGTCATATTCCGCGTTCTCGCTCAAATCGCCATGCGATCTTGCCTCTTGAATAGCTTCGATTATCTGGCTTCTCTTTTCGCCTTTAAGATATTCCAGCTCTTTTTGCAGTCTCTCAAAACCTTCTCTTGTTAAGTGTATCTTATTATTTGACACTCTAGCTCCTTCCGGTTTATATTCTTACAAAGTTTAAAGGAAAATTATAACCAATTTCCAGGTATAAAACAAGCTAATCCGAAATTTAATAAAATAAGCGCGCAATTGGGCATCTTTTAAGAATATCTTTTGTTAACGATAAAATAGCTAGTTTGCCAAACCTTGCTTTTTATTTTTTTTATACTAAACTTTATCATGAGGAGAAAGAATCGTTCTTTAAAGCGTGAGGTATGAGGTTTTCAATCGATAAAGGCAAACCATCCTAAAGGATGGGGCTGCAAAATACCGAGCCTAACTCCCCCACAAGGGGGACATGGTTGTCGGGTTACCGAAGTTGAGAACGGCTAACAAATGAAAATTTGACTTTTTTCAATTTTTGGTGTATTACCCTATCCGACTAATCATGCGCCTTTATCGAATAGGGTTTTTTTATTTAAAAACACGGAGGAAATCATGTTTCCCAAGCGCATCCAAAAATTGATGAAATTTGTCATTTCTATGAGTGTAATCATCGCTTTTATTTCATCTACCACTATTTCCTATTCCAATACCGGTCTATCTGAATTGCAAAAAGGCGTGTGTTACGCAACCTGGAGCAAAGACGGTTTTTCCACACAATATTCGGACGCTTCCCTGGAAAAAATGGCGGAAATCGGAATAGAATATGTGCAGATAGTTGCAACACATTACCAGGAAAAATATAATTCCACTAAAATAAAGCCGACAGATCTGTCCCCTGACGACTCCAGCGTCAAACACGTAATAAAACAGGCGCATAAACTTGGATTAAAAGTCATGTTAAAGCCTCATGTCGATTTAATAGATAGATACGACGGCACATACTGGAGAGCCGACATAGGGTTTACAACCGAAAGCGACTGGAATGAATGGTTCAAATCATACACTGAATTCATAACCAACTACGCAAAAATGGCACAATATTATGATGTCGAAATATTCTGCGTCGGCACAGAGCTTGAGTTTACAACCACTAAAGACGATAAATGGCGCGAAGTCATAAGCGCCATAAAGAAGGAATATAAAGGCAAGCTTGTATATGCGTCAAATTGGGATAATTTTAAAAACGTGAAATTCTGGGATGAACTGGACTACGCAGGTATTGACGCATACTTCCCTCTTACAAATAAAGCAAATCCTGATCTTGAAGAGCTTAAAAAAGGCTGGGACAAGTGGAAATTTGAAATTGCCGAATGGGCTAAATCCATAAACAAACCGGTATTGTTTACAGAAATCGGGTATCCAAGCACTTCTCATGCCCCTTACACACCATGGCAAGAAGGCTGTTACGGCAATCCGGACCTTGGAATACAGGCTAAATGCTACGAGGCATTTTTCGAAACTATCTGGAACGAGCCATGGCTTAAGGGAGTTTATTGGTGGAAGTGGGATACAAGCGTTCACGCCGGCGGCCAGAATAACAGACAGTTTACCCCTCAGAACAAACCTGCTGAGAAAATTCTTGAAACAAGATACAAGGACATTATTAACGCCGCGCCATACGCGGTAATGGCGTCTTCAAACTAATTTTTGGCGGGAGGAATTACCCAATTGATCAATTTTTCGTTTTTATCGAAGAATAGATAAACTTTTTCGCTTGAAGAATAGTCGGCCGCTCCGTTTTTATAAACCCATCTGGTTCTTTCACCATCCGGTTCGGATAACACAATTACAGGTTCGCCCAGTTTATTGCGCACATCTTCCGCGCTAAGCCCTTCCGGTAAGCTGTCTTTATCAATAGCCTTTAAAGCATTGTTATAGTTATCCGTTTCTGTATCATATTCTTCAGCCATCTTGGCCCTGTCTTTACTAAGTTCCATCAAAGCCTTCAGGCCATCCTTGGATTTTACCCATTTTTTCTTTGGCTCTTGAGTCCTGGAACTTGTTTTTGTCTCTCTGGCTATTAAATTTTCAATAAAAAATGAAGACAGAAAAACCAGGCACATAAAAATAGTAAAAAATCTTTTTATCATTTTTCCTTATCCCCGGAGCTTCGGCTTTGGACAAGAACCCCCTCGAGAACGGTCCTCAGCTTATTAAGCTCGGCCCTACTCAAGATAAAATGAGAACGCAGTTTCTTTTCAACCACCTGAAGCTCGAAAATATCCTCTTTATTTAGATATTTTATATTTATTTTCATTTTTCCTCTGGTTTTATAAAAGTTCCGCCGCCAAAGAGGCCAGCGCGCTTCTTTCACTTTTTGTAAGGGTAACATGGCCGAACATTTCCTGACCCTTCATTTTATCTACGCAATACGCTAAGCCGTTACTGGCAGAATCCAGGTATGGGCTATCGATCTGGTAGGGGTCTCCCGTTAAAACCATTTTAGTTTTATTTCCCGCCCTGCTTATCACAGTCTTAACTTCATGCGGAGTAAGGTTCTGAGCTTCATCAATGATAATAAAACTATTCGGTATGCTTCTTCCGCGCATAAAAGTCATGGCTTCAAGTTCTATGATGCCGTCATCCATAAATTTATCTATTAAGCTCTTCTCCTTGGACTTAAGTTCCTTATCGACTTTGTCAGCGTTAAATATGTATTCCAGATTGTCAAAAATAGGGCCCATCCAGTTTTCGAGCTTCTCCTCTTTGGTTCCGGGCAGATACCCTATGTCCTTTCCTAAAGGCATAACCGGGCGGGAAATCAAAAGTCTCTTGTAAGTCATATCTTTCACAACCTTCTGCAAGCCCGCCGCAATGGCCAAAAGAGTTTTTCCTGTACCGGCAGGACCAAGAAGCGTAACCAGCTTTATATCGTCATTTAAAAGAAGCTCCATCGCCATCGCCTGCTCTTTATTCCTCGCTTTTATGGACATGATGCTTGTTTTCGCTTTGTTAAAAATCATCGGCATAACAACGCCAAGCTCTTTTTTATATCTTCCTAAAGCCGTATGTTTGGGATCATCTTTATCCACCATCATAACGAACTCATTCGGAAAAAATTGATCTTCTTCCGCCTTAAATTCCTTCTGTTTGTAAAACCCATCGATCACGCTCCGGTCAACTTCAAATTTTCTCCATCCGCTGTACAAATGCTCAAAATCAACCTTCTGTTTTTCAAAATCCACGCTCATTAAGCCAATGGCGTTCGCTTTGATTCTGGCGTTTATGTCTTTTGAAACAAAAATTACGGTTTCACCTTTCTGCTTAAGCAGATAAGCGGCAACCAGTATTCTGTTATCTACAATCCCTTCCGACAAACCTAAGCTGGATACGACAGCCCTGTCAAAACCAGTCACTATCTTCAATATCCCGCCGTTTTCGAGCGGGAACCCTTCTCCGGGTTCGCCTTTTTCTCTTAATTCGTCAAGTTTGCGTATCGCTATTCTCGCGTTTCGGCTTTTTTCGTCGTGGCCTCTTTTAAACTTATCGATCTCTTCTAAAACTTCGATCGGAAGAACCACAATATTATCGCCGAACGACAATATGCAGTCCGGGTTGTGCAAAATTACGTTGGTATCCAAAACAAATGTTTTCAATTTATACCTCCACTTTTTTTAAGTTATCTTCTTTACCAAGCCCGCGATTTTTTTACCCAAAGCCCGGCATTGCCTTTTCACGCGATCATCGGGACTGCCGATCGAAACAGGACCGTAATGATCGCCCTGGGAAGATCCCTGGATTATCATCCCATGAATAAGCATTGCTTTTAAAATAGTTAGAATGGTCGTTTCGTTCCCGCCGCCTATATTCGCGCTCGACGCAAAAGCGGCGCCGACCTTACCCTCGAGTTTACCGTGAAAACTGACGCTCTCATCAATAAGCTTCTTTACCACATCAGCCATGGCGCCGTAGTAAGTCGGCGAACCTATAACAATTCCGTCATAATCCATAAGACTCTTAACGGAAAATATGTCTATTTTTTTTACTTGCACATCAACATCTTTTTCCGCCTTTGCGCCTTCTTCTATAAGTTTTGCCATTTCCTCGGTATTTCCGGTTCTCGAATAATATAAAATAATGATTTTTTTCACAAAGCCTCCCCTTGAGATTTTTTATTATGGGAACAAAATCTGGCAACACAGGATATAGCACTGTCGGCAAGAAATATGTTTTTTAAAAATAGGCGTGTAGGAGTAACTGTCTTATTTAATATCATTTATGCTCTAATTATATGCTAAAAAAGTCTAAAATTCAAAATGTAAAGTTAAAATTAAAATATCATCCGATGTTTTCAATTTGAACAAGGGTCGCCGTAACCTTGCCGAAAGGAATGGAAACAACCCCGTATAGCGGCAGTCTTTTATCGTCCGCGGAAACATAAATCCAGGCATTGCCTTTTTTATATCTTTCACCTTTGTATAGGGCGTAAGGACGCACCTTAAATGCGGCTAATTCCCCAAAGAACTTACCCTTCACCAAATCAACGCTCTCTATTTTTGCGAAGACATCATAATTCTTTTCATTCAAATTTACGGTTATGTTTATTTCGTCGCCCAGCTTAACGGGTAATGTCATAAAATAAAACATCGCGCTTAACGGATCCTGCACATTTTCCTTTATTGAGCATGTTTTAACCGATCCGTCCGTAAAATTTGTGTAGGTTGCCTCTTTTTTATCAAAATCATATTCGACAACAACGTGTTTCCTGTAAGTACCCTCTTTCCTGTCAGCCTCGTATCTTCTGCTTGTTATATTGCCCGTATCGATATATGAAATATATGTGTCCTCAACTCTGTATATCTTTGAAAGAAATTCGTTCGACTCCGTAACAACTTTGGCAACAAAACAATCGTAAGTCTTATATTTTTCGGGCCCGGTAACCTCAGCTATTACCCTTCCCACGGGTATTCCGTTCCAGGCTATCGTATAGATAAACCTTTTCCCTATTTCAAAGGAAGGTTTTGTATACATTTGTTTTTCAAGGCTGTCTATGGACACATCGTGGGCCGCTTTGATGGATTTAACCACCCCTGTGCCCGCGCACCCATAGAGAAAAAAACCTAAAAAGCATACAGCTACAATATATTGCACTTTTCTCATTTCATATATTATAATCAAAATACATAAAAAGAAAAGAATTAACAAACCTATTTCACGCGGAGGACATATGAAAAGTTTTCTTGACCTCGTAAAATCCAGAAGAAGCACGCGCTCCTTCGCTCCCGGGGAAATACCCTTGGAAGATCTCAAATTATGCGTTGAAGCGGCGCGTTATGCGCCATCGGCATGCAACTCACAGCCCTGGAAGTTTATTATCGTAACAGGCGGAGAAAAAATTCGAGAAATAAGGGATTCCTTCTCCGGTCTTTACGATATGAATAATTTCGCACAAAATGCGGCTTCATTCATTGTTGTTGTCGCTGAAAAGCAGAATATCCCCTCCTGGCTGGGCGGGAAAATAATAAAAACTGATTTCAGGCACATCGACATAGGAATTGCCTCGGAACACATAGTTTTACAGGCCCAGGAGCTTGGCATTGGATCGTGCAT